>CADBNG010000466.1 GCA_902795985.1 uncultured Lachnospiraceae bacterium | reverse complement strand
GCAGGACTTCCGCCTCTTCCGGAATGATTTCCGTTTCCTCCGGCAGGACTTCCGCCTCTTCCGGAATGATTTCCGTTTCCTCCGGCAAAACTTCTGCCGCTTCCTCCGGCAGTGCCGTTTCTTCATCAACCGAAACCTCTTCGGCCGCTGTTTCTTCCGCAACAACCGCCTCGGCCGCCGGAACATCGGAAACCTCTTCGGCAAATACAGCCGAGGGCGTCATTCCGACAATCATGACCAGCGCAAGCAGCCATGCAAGAATGCGTTTTCTGTTCATTTTCCTCCTCCTCTTAAATGGGGTGTTTCTTTTGAAATCCTTTAACTTCTTTATTCAAAAATCCCGACAGGATCTGCAAAAAAATGAAAGCGTTTTGTTCCCGCATCAAAACAAAACGCTTTCCTGCATTTTCTCTCGGCGCTTCTGTCTTCTACGGAAACATCATCGCATGGATCTTGGCAGGTTTCCTGACTTACAGTTCTTCGCATCGGCGACACCTTCTCATGCAGCTGCACAATGGTATTCTGCCGCCCGCTCCCTGTTCACAGTGACCGGATCGTCCGGGATTTTCACCCGGTTCCCTTTTGACCGGCAGCATCGCCATGCTGCCCGCACCATAATCCTTATTCTGATTGAAACAGCGCGGCAGGCCGAAATGGTCTGCCGAACCGTCTAATTATTCTACTATAAAACCCTGATAAAACCTATTGTTAAAAGGCAACAGGTTTTCCTCTGTTTCTGTTGCAAGCGGATAAAAAACCGTTACGGCTGTTGTTTTTCCAGCTTTCCCTGGTCTTCGGCCAGCTTCAGAGCTTCCCGGATCTCCTGATTGCCTTCCCCGATGGTCACGCCGGCATCGATCACCCGGTCGCAGGAGGAAACGGCCGCCAGCAGCCGATCCTTCGCCTCTTTGGAGAGGATGGCAAAAGGCTCCTCGGTTATGACTTCCGCCGCCAGCAGACGGGCCAGCTGATAGTCAATATCATTTTTGTACAAGACACCCGCGATAAACGGCGTGTTCTGCTTCTGCAGCCGGCGGTAGACCGGAATACCGGTTCCACCGGAGGAGATTACAAGCGTTTTAGGCTCTCCCACGGGCCGGGGAAGTTCGATGCTGCCGAACAGCGGGTCGAAAAAGCCGTTGTCGATGCTGTACAGTTCCCGGATCAGTTCTTCTTCGAAGACTTCATCCGGCGTTCCCTCTTTAAAGATATGGTCCCCTTTGATACACAGGATCCGGTCGGAGATTTTCATTGCCAGATCGATCTCGTGCAGGGACATGATAACGGTAATGTTGTTGGCCTTGGCCATTTTTCTCAGGATTGCCAGCAGTTCCAGCTTATGCCGGATATCCAGGAACGAGGTCGGTTCGTCTAAAAGGATGATCTCCGGTTCCTGGCAGATCGCCCTTGCGAGCAGGACTCTCTGGCGCTGACCGTCGCTGATCGCGTTGAAATCGCGGCCGCCGAGTTCTTCCGCATGGACGGCCTTCATCGCGTCCTCCACCTTCTGTTCATCCTCGGTGCTTAAAATGCCGAGGCGTCCGGTATAGGGGTACCGGCCGGTGGCAACGACGTCGTGGCAGGTCATCAGCTCGGGTTTCATCCGCTCCGTCAGGACAACGGCCATTTTGCAGGAAAGATCTTTATAGGAATACTCCCGGATCTCCTGCCCGTCAAATTCCACCCGTCCGCTGACGATCTGCAGCTGCCGGGAAATACTCTTTAAAATCGTGGATTTTCCGGCGCCGTTCGGGCCGATCAGCGTGACGATCTCGCCTTTTTCAATCCCGATCTCAATATCATTGATCAGCGGTTTCCCGTTATATCCGACGGTCAGCTGATCCAGATGGAAATAGTAATCCGCACTCATCTCATTCAGCCTCCCCTCTATTTACTCTTCTGCCGCCGCACCAGCATGAAGATGACGATCGGCGCGCCGAAAACGGAAGTAACGGTACTGATATTCAGCTCGGTCGGGGCAAACGCCATTCTCGCGATCAGGTCGCAGCCCATACAGAAGACCGCGCCGCCGAGGAACGTAGCCGGGATGACGACCAGCGGTTTGGCTGTACCCAGCATCCGCTTGATCAGGAACGGGACGGCGATGCCGACGAAGGAAATCGGTCCCGCAAAAGCCGTAACCGTAGCGGAAAGAACACTGGAAAGAAGAATCAGGCAGATCCGGAAGCGTTTGACGTTCACGCCCATGCTCTGCGCATATGCTTCACCCAGCTGAAAGGCTCCGATGGGTTTGGACATCAGGAATGTCAGGATAAACGCGGCGCCGACGATGATCACGGCGGTCAGGACATTTCCCCAGTTCATGCCGGAAAAGCTTCCCTGGGACCAGCCGTGCAGATTGACGATATCGGAATCCTGGGCAAAGGTGATCAGAAACTCCGTCGCTGCCGAGCAAATGTAGCCGATCATGATACCGGCAACCAGCAGCGCGGACATGTTTTTGACTGCCCTGGCCACCAGCAGGATAAAGCCGGTCGCCATCAGCGACCCGGCAAAAGCCGCAACGATCAGGGCCCATGAAGATACCCGGCCGAAACGTGAGATGAAATAGATCATCATGACCGCGACCACCATCTTCGCGCCGGATGAAATACCCAGCACGAAGGGGCCCGCGATCGGGTTTTCAAAATAGGTCTGGAGCAGGAAGCCCGAAAGGGCCAGCGCCCCGCCCAGCAGCGCGCCCATCAGGATACGCGGCATCCGGATCCTCCAGATGATATTGACTTCGTCCTTATCGCCTGCACCGGTGAAAAGGATCTCCAGTATTCTGCGAACGGAGATGTGCACATTGCCGGTGTTGATATTCAGGACCAGGATCACGAACACCGCCGCGATCAGGATCCCGAAGATCAGGGTATAGCGTGCTCTGCGTCTCGCGTTCTCTGCGTGGAAACTGCTCTGAGAGAGCTTTTCCATGGTCTGCTTATCCATTCTTTACGTCCTTTTTCTTCAGCCCACTTTATGCAGGAACACCATTTCAGCCGGATCACCGCCTGTCAGCATGCGGTTCAGATCCGTGATCAGGTAGGCGATCGTCGCAGTGGACTGATACCAGGTCTTGTCCACCGTCCAGACATTGCCCTCCTTCACGGCTTTGAACTCCGCGAACAGCTGATCCTTGCCGAGCAGATCGTCGATACTGGAAAGCGGCTCCTCGATTGTGCCGTTGTAGATCAGATAGTCCGCATCCACGGCCGTATTGTAAAACTCTTCCATGGAAAGCCGGACGGAGGCGCTGGTGCTTCCCGGGTTTTCCAGATTTTCAAAAATGTATTTTCCGCCGGCCAGCTCGATCATGTTGGGAATGAAGTCCTCGGTCTTACGGACGGTAATGGTCTTATTGGAATTGACAGCGAAGAACGCAACCGTTTTGCCGGTATTCCGGAAGTCTTTCAGTTCATCCAGAACCGCTTTCTGCTCCGCGAATTCTTCCTCGGCCAGTTCTTCCTTATTAAACATGGCTGCATACAGTTTGATCCACTCAATGCGGCCGAAAGCATCCATCTCGTAACTGGAACGGTCGATAAAGACCGGGATGCCCAGATCCTCGATCATTTCCTGGACTTCCGGAGAATGCAGGATCATGGTGGATTCAATTGCCAGATCACATCCGCTGCCGACCATCAGCTCATAATCCGGCTCACTGTATTTGCCGGCAAAAGCCAGCGTTCCGGCTTCCATCGCCTTTTTCGGCGCTTCAATGACCCAGCCGTCCTTATCCAGCGAGGACATGGTGATGCAGTCCATCGCATCGATCTGCTCGATGAAGGACATGGAACCGGTCGCGGCCATATAGACCTGGTCCAGCGGCTGGTACAGCAGATAGATCTCCGGATCGATTCCCGCCGGGGCTTCGCCGCCCTCGGGGATGACCAGATACTGGCCGGAAAGCGGAACGTCGATCAGCTTGTAGCCGTCCTGATAATAATAAACATTGAAGCATTGCGCATCTTCCAGCGTCATGGTGTGGTCGAAGGTCAGTCCTTCAATCGCCGGCGCGTTGGGATCGGCTTCGGCAGGGGCCGTTTCCGCTGATGCAGAAGAGGCTTCCGCCGTCTCTTCGGATGAAGCATCCGCAGAGGCTTCTGCTGTTTCCGGCTCCTGTACAGCTTCTTCCGCAGATGCAGCTTCGGCCGGCGCACTTTCTGCCGCAGGTGCAGCTTCTGACTGTGCTGCAGCTTCGGAAACAGCGGATGCTGCCTCACTCTTCGCTTCGGTTTCCGGCGCCGCAGCCGCTTCGGAAACCGCCTTTGAGGAAGCCGCCTGCGCGGCCGGTTCCTGAGAGGCTCCTCCGCATCCTGCCAGTGTGATCATCATGACTGCCGCGAGAATCAGCGCGGCGATTTTTCTGTTCTTCAATTATTTATCCTCCCCGGCCTGTTTGTCGGCCGCTTCTTTTGCTTCCGCCTTCATTCTGCTTTTTTCATCCGCACGGGTCTTCAGGGCCTCTTCGGCCGCTGCTTTATCCGAATCAGATGCCGCATTCACTGCGTTCTGATACAGCTGCTGCGCATTCTCCGTGGCGCCGAAGATCACGCCATAGACCTTATACCACTCCGCTTTTGCCAGAGCATTCGCTTCATCTTCGCTCCGGTCGATGAACATGGCCATTTCCATCTGCGCGGCGCGCTGGCCGAGACGGACCAGGTTCTCCATATCTTTATCGATCGTTTTTTCATCCTTCGGAAGGATCTGCGAAGATTCCACCGCCAGGTTGTTCTTTTTCAGGATCATGGTCTTGAGGTCCCAGTCGTCAAACGGTCCTCCGTAAATGAGCGCGCCCGGTTCAGCCGCGTCCAGACCCATCGCGTCTTTGATCTGCTGGTCCTTGATATACGCCTCTTCCACCCCGACTGAAAGGACATTGGCCAGAGCGCCGATGTCCGCGATCTGCTGCAGGGCTTCCGCAGAGGAAACATAGGTCCGGTCTGCCGGCTGGCTGATGATAATGACTTCCTTATCCAGACCCGCCGGGACTTCTTTTCCTTCCGGAATGATCAGATATTTTATGATTTCGTTTTCATACAGCTTCGCGATCTTTTCGCTGATGCTCTCGACCGCCTGTGAGGAACCTTCCTCTTCGGCAGGCTCTTCATTTCCATTCGAAGCGTTCTCCTGCTCTTCGTTGGTTTTTTCTTCCTGAGCAGTTTTTTCCCGGTCCGCGATTTCCATCTGCGTACGGTATGCCACCGTGTCTCTTGCCGTATCCCGGACCGCGTCCAGTTCGATCAGATAATAACCGCCTTCATAGTTGAAGATCTTCATCAGGTCGGAATACACAATCTCTGTTTCACCCGCGACGGAAAGTCCGAGAATCGAAGGCGCCTCCTGATCCATTTCCGTCGTGTTCTCCGAAACGTCTTCTCCGGTGGACTCTTTTCCCGGCTCATCCAGGGCGATAAAGATGGAATACTCGATCCAGTGAGGCTGGGACATGGCGGTCGTCCGCCCTACAACT
>CADBNG010000465.1 GCA_902795985.1 uncultured Lachnospiraceae bacterium | reverse complement strand
TTCGGAACTGGCATCTTATCTTCCGGCTGCCGGAGGAACACTGACCCTTCAGGCCGTTTTTGAACCTAATCGAGTTGTGAGGGTGGAGACAAAAGCTGCCTATACCAATCAGGGTTCCCCAAGATTTTTAAACTACGACTGGAATAAAGGGCTGTACCAGGGGGCCAACACTGCATGCCGCACAAACGCCCTTGGTTTCCTGTGGTGGACATTGGAGCAGAGACCTGCTGAAAACTATCATGTAGACCATTATGAATGGTATGATACAAACTCCGGCAAAAGAAAAAGTTTCGATCATGACCCGGACGCCGAATGGACGATAGACTGGAGCATCTCTGCAAAGCAATGGCCCAATATTCTGGATAACACGCTGGCGGAATGGCGTTATCCGCCGGAGGATTTTGGCAATGACCTGATTTTGTACGTGTACTATGCCCTGGACGAAGATGTTGCAGCCACAGCGGGAACCGTTATTTATGAAGCGGATGAAAACGGGATGCTGAATGATCCTTCTGCTTCCGATGGGAAAAGCAGGACAGTTGAAGTAATGGCGCCGGAGGGTGAAGAGATGGCTAAATGCACTGCAGTGCTGGAGGTATCTTCATCTGATGGGGACTATCATTTCCTTGAATGGCAGGACGAGGAAGGCGTCTGTGTCAGTGAAGAAGCTGATTTCACGGCACCCAATCCCGGACCGGGGAAGACTGCCCGCTACAAGGCTGTCTTTATGAAGTCGGATGACTATTACGGCAAATATATATTCCGGACAGGTGAAAGCGGAAACCTGGGCATGGGGTCAAGTGACTACAATGATATTCCTCAAAAGCTGGACGAGCATGAGATCATTATCTGTAAAGCCTACGGAACGAAATTTTCCGTGGAAGCCAGGGCCGGAGACAAAGCGCATTTCCTGAGATGGGAGAAATCGAACGGCCAGACATTCTCCACAAATTATAAAATCGGATATCAGGAGCTGCCCAAGGTGCAACCGGGGGAGGAGCTTATCCTCACCGCAGTGTATGAAGCAGACTTTCCGATCTGTAAAGTTGCCCTTAATGTTAACTGCAAGGCTTATGGGGAAATAAAAAAAGCGTATGGTTTTTACTATGACGGAGATATGAGAGCAATTTCCTATACTGGAACTGCAATCGGCACCTATCAGACTTCCGGGACATCAAAGAAGTTAAGTTATTTCGGAAAACGTCAGAGCGATCCCCCTTATTATGAGTGCTTTGCAGTACCGGTCGCAAACACAGGGTATGTGTTCGATCACTGGGAAAAAGACGGGGCACAGATGTCTCTTAATGAAATCTATCTGAGAGAAGTTGACGATGAGTATTCCCAGGATTGTAATTACCTGGCGGTCTTCAAGCCGGATCCGAGCTATGAAGACTCGATGGTGACGGTCAATTTCAGGACGGACGGAAACGGGAACCTGAAGATGGACGGTCAGTCCTCCAAAGATATTTCCATCAAGCTTTTACCGGGCTCCTCTTTTAATGTTGTAACCGCGGAGAACCCGGACGGATATCATTTCGTGCAGTGGACCGTATCGGACGGCAGCGACCCCATTGCTGACAGAATCCTTGAGTATAAAGACGTGACGCTTCCTCAGTCCGGGGAGATCACCTTTACGGCACAGTACACACCTAATGAAGGAGCGGATTACCGGCTGACCTTTACGACCAACAACCCGGCATATGGCAATGTTTTTAACTCCGGCAGCAACGCCAAGCTGACGAACCCGGACCAGACCCATCGTGTAGACGCTAAGGATGCCGGACTCAAATTCGCGGTTCAGGCAAGGACGGCTTCCGCGGCCTATGTATTTGATCACTGGGAACTGAACGGGGAACAGCAGAAACATACCGGCAACTACTACAATTCTCACGACCCGGAACTGATTTTGACTCAGGACAGCACGCTGAAGGCAGTCTTCCTTCCGGTATCCGTTAAAAACGGCACCGCAGGCGATACTTACAAAATCCAGTATGAAGCCCAGGAGGGCGGCAGCGTTTCCGCGGCGGAAGAATATTATGTTGTAAAAGATGAAACGGTATTGATCGGATCAGAAGCGAAACCCGCAGACGGGTATGAACTGGACGGCTGGTATCAGGGGAATACAAAGGTTTCTTCTGAAGCGCTCTTCAGACCCGCCTACGACAGCTTTAAGGATGAGAGCGGCACAAACCGCGAGATCGTCTATACCGCGAAGTTTAAGAAACTGCTGGATACCATTTCCGGAAATGCCGGCGGCGATACGAAACCGTCCGGAACAGTCTCCGGGAACACGGGGACCCAGGTGGTAGGCGCTCCCCTTGCCTCCGCCGATAAGGTGATCCAGGCAGCGTCCGGTGACGAAGCACCTGCAGGTTCTGATTTCGGCAAACTCCAGCTTCGCGCGACAAAGGCAAAGAAAGCCTCCATCACTTTGAAATGGACGAAAACTGACGGAGCGACCGGGTATGTTCTTTACGGATCCCAGTGCGGCCAGAAGATGCAGCGCTTCGGCGTGCTGACCGGCACCAGCTACACGGTAAAGGGTCTGAAGAAAGGCACCTACTACAAGTACATGGTAGTAGCGATCAGCGGCTCGGACCAGAAGGTAGTGGCATGCTCCAAGACCGTGCACGCGGCGACCGCGGGCGGCAAGGTCGGCAACCCGAAGAAGGTCACTGTCAAGAAGACGAAACTGACCCTGAAGGTCGGCAAGAGCAAGAAGAACAAAGGCAAGATTAAAAAACCTGCAGGAAAGAAGGTCAAGACGCACCGGAAGCTCTTCTACGAGAGTTCCGATGAAAAGGTTGCTACCGTAACCGCGGCCGGAAAGATCACCGCAGTCGGCAAGGGCAAATGCTTCATCTATGTATACGCCCAGAACGGCGCCTTCAAGAAGGTAAAAGTAACGGTTAAATGAGCGCTCTTAACTTTTTAAGCAAAGAGTAAAGGAAGAGAACGCCGCGTCAGGCTGTAAGAGCATTGCTCCGGCCTGCAGCGGCGTTTTTTCAGTCTTCCGTTCTTTCCCGTTTCATGAGGCCAGGTTTCACAAAAGTTTCACGCATCAAGTATTGATAAAAACACGGATGATATTTATAATTACAAGATGCGCATCGGATTCGCATGCTGTG
>CADBNG010000464.1 GCA_902795985.1 uncultured Lachnospiraceae bacterium | reverse complement strand
CGGGAGACCGCCCCTCCGAATGAAACGGAAGCTGAACAGGAAGAAGATGCCCACCAGGCGGAACCGAACGAAAGCCCGCCGGAAGAACAGCGTTTTTGGAAACGAATCACCGGATACGAAAGCAGCGACAAACCCTATAAGCAACGCGCCGGGCGTTTCATCCGCGGGCTCGTGGAAAGCGGGAAGAACTCTTTCACCTCCAGGGATCTGATCGAGCATGCGGGACTCACGCCCGTGCAGGCGAAGAACATGTGCGATTCCATGGTCCGACGGAAGATTATCCTCAACAGAACACCCCATTTGAAACCGACGGTATATTACATTCCGGCGGTCGAGATAAACAAAAACACGGAAACCCAAAGGCCGCGGGAACGCATCAAACCTCCGGCGGACAGCCTGACCTTCTGGGAACAGATCAAAAAACTGCAGGGCAGCACCTCGGGCATGTACCGCCAAACGGCGGAAACGATCCGGCAGTGTGTGGAGAAAGGCATTTTGAGCTTCACACGGTCAGAGTGGCACGATTTATCAGGGCTGGATAAAGCGAGAAGCAACGATTCCTGCGACCTTATGCTTTCCAGAGGAATAACGGTAAACATATCCAGCGATCCGAAAGCCGCACTGTACTCTTTCACCATGGCGGAAAACGAAACTGACGAGGTGCATCCGGTATCTGATGAAATTGTGGAACGTTTGAAGGAAATGCGCGATTCGGATTCGGACAGAGACCAGCGGATCGGGAAATTTCTCCTGGAAAGAATCGAAAGCAAGGACGGAATGTTCACAGCCGCCGAATGGGGCGAGTACTTCGGCATCTCAAGCTGGAATTATGGGAACGACCTCCGCCGAGCCTTGAATATCGGGCTGATCAGAAAAACCGCTTCTTCGGGAACCAGCATGTGCTTTTACAGGCTGTGCGACCATATCCGGAAGGGTGTCAGGACGGACGACCTGACATCCTCCCAGAAGCAGTATCTTTCCCGGCTGTACGGATTCTTCGCTGAAGAAGAATTCACCGTCGAAGATTGCGCGGATGCCATGGGGCAACAGGCTTCATCCTCTTACTTCAACCTGAACAATTTTGCCGAAAGGGAAATCGTCGCCCAAAGGGGCAAGATCGGACAGGCAAACCGGTACGTGCTTCTGGTAACGCCTGACTCTCATCCCGAATGCTTCCCGGACATAAAGTCCAAACCGGGAGATGCTGCCGGAACAGTTATACCCAAGGCGGCAGCGGCGGCAAGGGCGGCAGCCGCGGCGGTTTAAAACCCTCGCTGCTGGCCCCTGTTTTGCCCCTTACAGCCGTTTCTTCCGTCCGTCTGGCCAACGGGCGGTTTTTCTTTTCAGCCCGGTGACGGGCAAAACATGGGGCTTTTTCGCCGGGAATACTCATCTGAAAAAAGGACTTGCTATTTCTTCGATTCAGAGTGATAGATACGTGCTGACCAAACGAAAGGAGGCAGAGTGCCGTGCCCAAAAAGAACCTGTCAAATTACGCTCCTGACCGCTGGATCAGGTATTTGAACCGCCAGTATCCAAATCTGTGGACTGACATCAGAAAAGGCTATGAACATCCGGAAGGATTCATCCGAAAGGATACGGGCGGGATGGAACTGCTCAAGAGCGTTCCCGACTGGTGCTATATGCCCACGCTGTTTCCCTTTCTCGTGCTCACTCACAAGTACGGGGAGACATTTTACCTGACTCATATGGATGAGATGATGACTATAGGAACGCTTTACACATGGCGGGCAAGCAAAGGAGTCTACCGTTTCGCTCCCGAGATTTACGATGCGCTGGTCAGCCAGCCGCTGTCTGGCAACATTCCAACGGAATGCCTGTATCATCTTCCCGAGTGGGCGGTTTTTGTTGAAACGCCTGGCATGACCTATGAGCGCCACCCGATTACCGGCTTTATCGCTCACCTGGATTTCAACCTGTTCAGCAAGGGCGTAGATCTTCAGTTCGCGATATTCTCCGATGAGGTGCATCTTCCTAAAATGATCGCGCTGCCCCTGGGAGAAGGCACGCTGGCCGACGCTATGGACAGAGTGGACGCAACGGACAATCTGTTCATGCCTCCTAATGACAGTTCAAGGTATGTAGGCAGCCGGGACGAATATAAAAAGACATTTTCCTCCATGCTGCAGCTTCTTCTGTATCTATGCAGCGAGAAACCGGATCTTCCCGAGATCGAGCATCCAAGCAAGCGCAAAAGACTGTCAGGGGCAGTACGTCCTCCGGAAGAGCCGAACGTGTGGGACGTCGGCGTACGTATTTCCAACGCGATAAGGAATTTCAAGAAGCGCAGTACGGAAGAAAGCGGTGCCGGGGCGGACATTCTCTCGGATGGGCATCATGCCAGTCCGCGCCCTCACGTCCGTTCAGCGCATTGGCATACTTACTGGACGGGCCCCCGTGAAGCCAGGTTTCCCGAGAGAATGCCAGTCATAAAATGGATTCCGCCGATTCCCGTTGGCGTCGACTGGAAAAAGGAACTGCCGACATTAGTGAAGACGGTTGGTTAGTCAAAAAAATGACTTCTTTTGTCGAATTATAGGAGCTTTTGCCGAATCGCTTGAATCCTTGTTTTTCGTATAATATGATGCTTTTGCAATCACAAAAGGAGGCAGGATTCGATGAAAAAAGAAATCAGAACGATTATGAGGAAAATGGCAAAAGAAAAAGGCGTATCCTTCCAGCAATTACGCGCTGACATGATCGTCGCCATTCACGCTGCAGCGACCTCGGAGAACCAGGAAACAAAACAGAGGTTTAGTGAACGGTTCCATGGTGCAGAGCCAAGCCCGGAAGAATTCATCGCAGCCATCGCAACCGACTTATCCTTCCCGGATGGGGTTGCTCCTTTCGCATCATAAAAAAAGCCCGCAATCTGACATGATAATCAGACTGCGGGTTTACTGCATTATTCAGTTGTGATCTCACTGTATTCCCCGGACACCCAGCCGACCTGGCTGCCGATCTTTACAGCCTGCCAGCCGTTGAAAGCCGTGGCGACGTACTCCAGCACGGTACCCGGCGCGACGGCAGTGATGCGGCTGTAGCTGGTGCCGTTGCCCGTGCGGATGTTAACCTTGCCGCCGGAGGACTTGATCAGCACCCGGATGGTGGTCTGCCCATCGATGGGCTGTTCCTGATCTGGCGTAGGCTGCGTATCCGACAT
>CADBNG010000463.1 GCA_902795985.1 uncultured Lachnospiraceae bacterium | reverse complement strand
TTTCAACCGCATACATTGAAGCGTCGGCACGGAAGAGTTCCGATGCCTTCCGGACGGCGGCCAGGGCGGATAAGCCGTGGAAAACCGATGCGGCATAGGTACCGGGCTGATGACGCGTTTCCGCGAGATCCCAGTCAAAGACTCCACGGTGGATAAACCGGCTGTCCGCGGACTTTTCCGGGTCATAATGATAGTCATAATCGTTCAGCATTCCGATCTCATCCCCGCTGTACAGAACCGGAATGCCGCTCAGCGTGAAAATCAGGGCATGCAGCATCAGATCGGCAGCAATTCCTATACGAAGAGCGGATTCATTTTTTTCATACAGAGCGGTTTCAATTCCGCAAAGGGAAGCGGTCGTTCCGCACAGCCGGGCATCCTGAAGGGCCTCAAAGTCGTTGTACAGCTCGCCCCGGGACCGGGCGCCGGGCCATTTGCCGGTAAACCAGTCGTTCAGGTATTTTTTGTGCGGGGCTTCCCGCATCCCGAACTGTTCGAGGAACCGGTAATCCAGTCCCCAGCCAATATCATCATGACAGCGGATATAATTCTGGAACAGGCAGCCGGACGGAAGCTGTTCAATCTGCCGGATCTGGTGATACAGAAGCCGGACATCCCCGGTTGCCAGGGTATTCCAGACCGTACACATGGTCGTTACGTTGTAGAGCATGTCGCATTCGGGCTTTCCGGGCGAACCGAAATAGGGCATGACTTCCCGGGGTTCCATCACGACTTCCCCAAGCAGCATGACACTGGGACAGACAATGCTGCAGGCCAGGTTCATCATCCGTACGAGGGTATGAACCTCCGGAAGATTCCGGCAGTTGGTTCCGAGGGTCTTCCAGATATACGGAACCGCGTCCAGACGGACGATATCGATGCCCCTGTTGGCCAGATACAGCAGGTTGTCCGTCATGTCGTTGAACACCATGGGGTTCGCGTAATTTAAGTCCCACTGAAACGGGTAAAAGGAGGTCATGACGATTTTTTTGCAGTCGTCCAGCCAGGTATAGTTCCCCGGAGCCGTAGACGGGAAGACCTCCGGAAGTGTCTTCTGGAATTGATCCGGGATGGTCCAGTCGTCATAAAAGAAATATCGCGCCTGCGCAACCGGGTCTCCCTTTCGCGCCGCCTTTGCCCATTCATGCTCTTCGCTGGTATGGTTCATGACAAAATCAAGACAGACCATCATGCCCTTTTTGTGGCAGGCATCGGTCAGCGCTTCCAGATCCTCCATGGTTCCGAGATCCGGCCGGACTTTCCGGTAATCCGAGACGGCGTAGCCGCCGTCGCTTTTATCCGCCGGGGAATCCAGCAGGGGCATAAGGTGAAGATAGTTTACGCCGCATTCCTTCAGATAGGGCAGCTTTTCCAGAACCCCGTTCAGAGTCCCGGCGAAATTCTCCGTATACATCATCATCCCGAGAAAATTCTGGGAGAAGATGCGTCCCGGATTTTTAACGGCTGCGGAATCCCGCCGGCGAAGGGCGGTTTTCCGGGCGCGATACGCCTGCTCCAGCAGGCCCAGAAAATACCGGAAAGCAATTTCATCGTGATAAAGGGAGAAATAAAGAGCCCGCAGTTCTTCGTAATTCTCCTCCAGCCTTTTCCGGAAAACGTCTTTTTTATCTGCCATAATTTCTCCCGGGGAATTCTCCCAGTTCATCTGCGAAGGGCATGGCCGGAATCGCGCCGGGCCGCGAGCAGGTCCGCGCGGCGGCTTTGTTGGCGAAGACGGCCATGTCTTTCAGTAATTCGCGATCGATCATCTCCGGTCTGCAGTTCCTGTCCGCGATCTGCGCCAGCATGGCGCCGAGGAATGTATCGCCGGCTCCGTTGGTGTCCGCAACCGCGACCTGAAATCCCGGAACGACTTCCGTATATTCACCGCACCGGAGGAAGACCCCCTCTGCGCCGAGGGTTATCATGACCAGAGCCGGGCCCGCCTGGCTTAAAAGCCGGCTGCCTTCTTCAAAATCTTCTGTTTCCGTGAGCAGGGTCATTTCTTCATCCGAAACTTTCAGGATGTCCGCAAACGGAAGCAGCATTTCCATCATTTCCACCGCGTATTCTTCGTTGTCCCAAAGGGCGGAGCGGTAATTCGGATCATAGCTGATCAGAGCTCCTTCTTCTTTCGCAAAGCGGACGGCAGAAACACAGGCTTCCCGGGCGGGAGCCGTTGTCATCGACAGGGATCCGATGTGAAGGATCTTCGGAAGGGCATCTCCCTGAAGGGAAGATAAGGCCTCCTTTTCGGTCAGCTGGGTGTCGGCACCCGGATCCCGGTAGAACGAGAAGTTCCGCTCACCGCTTTCGTCCACCGAAACCAGTGCCATCGTCGTCGGCACGTAGGGCGAGAAGAAGAGTCCGGAAATATCGACGTTTTCCTTTTCCAGCGTTTCCGCCAGGCTTTTGCCGAAGAAATCCTTTCCCACCTTGCCGATAAACGCGCTTTTCGCGCCGAGCCGGGCTGCTGCGACCGCCACATTTGCCGGGGCTCCCCCCGGATAGGCGGTGAACATCCGGTTGCCGAGAGAATCCGTTCCGCTCTGGGTCATATCGATCAGCACTTCACCGAGAGCTGTTATATCTGTTCTCAACATATTATTCCTTTGCCTCTTTTGCTTTTTCCGGGAACATCAATCTGCTTCCGGTGTTCCTAACCGGTATTGTAAAACAGCCATATCCGCATTGCCGGCGGCCCGGAAAAAAAGGTCCTTTGCTTCCGGATCCGTATACAATGCGGCCGAGACGGCCTGCTCGCCATCGTTTACAAACGCTTCAACGCTCCATTTATCCAGAAGGATCCGAAGATCCAGCCGGCCGCCGCGCTGCCGGACCGCGATCGTTCTTTTGTTCACCGTTTCGTCTTCCGGCATCACGTTCTTTCCGGAATGGGAGCGGTCGATTGTGAGGACCGATCTTTCCGGCTCGAATAAAAGCTCCGTATAATGCCCTTCATCCGCCGCAAAACGGATTCCGACTTCCCGGCATCCGCTCTTTGCCTGAATACCCAGCGACAGATCCAGGCAGCGTCCCTCAATACCCGGGAGTTTTTTCCATTCCGAAGACAGTTCCGTCAAAGGCAGCTCCGCCGGGTCCTGCCGGTACGCTTCCAGTTCTTTCACCGGCCGCTGAAGCAGTCTCCCGTTTTCATAACTCAGTTCCCGGGGTACGGTCATCTGGCCGAAAATGCCGCTTGTCCTCCGCCCGTTGGATTCCAGGTTCGAGGTTTTGGGATTCTGCATCCAGCCGATCATGATGCGCCGTCCGTCCGGCGTCTTCATGGTCTGGGGCGCGTAAAAATCAAGGCCCTCATCCACCGGTTCATACCGGAATTCTCCGTCCTCCAGGGTGTCCGGAACAAACGAATCCGTTTCCTCAAGGAACGATCCCGCTATGCAGCATACATTGTTCCCCCGGGGAAAGCGGATGGAGCCGACGGCTTCATTTTCTTCCGCATGCATATCCATGGGGCTTGCGATCAGCAGATCTTTTTCTCCCAGCCGGAAGAAATTGGGACACTCCCACATGACGCCGATCCGGCGGGTGTCTTCAAAAAAGACTTTGCCGCCGCCCCAATGCAGGCCGTCGTTACTGCGGTACAGGACCAGCTGCGTTCCCCGGGACGCATCCGTCATCCCGGCGGCCGTTAATGCGCGGTAAGATCCGTCCGGGGCTTTCCACAGGTAAGGATCCCTGAATTCATAAGGATCCGTACCCGCGGGCATATCCGCCCGGGTAATGACCGGGTTTTCTTCATATTTGACAAATTCTCCGTTTTCGTCCGACAGAACAAGGCTCTGGGTCTGATAATAGCGGTTTCTGCCGGTCGGATCGTTTCCGTCATCCTCACAGCTGGTATACATCATCAGCTGCCGGCCGTTTTCCAGGGTGACGGCTGATCCGGAGAAACATCCGCTGCTGTCGTATTCCTGATCCGGCGCCAGAGCGGCCGGCAGGTATTCCCAGCGGACCAGGTCCCTGCTCACTGCATGTCCCCAGTGCATCGGTCCCCAGAACGTGCTGTAGGGATGATACTGATAAAAAAGATGATACTGCCCGTTATAAAAAGACAGTCCGTTCGGGTCGTTCAGCCACCCGATCCGGGGCGTAAAGTGAAAGAACGGCCGGTCGGCCTCTTTGACAGAAGCGCCGTTTTTTCTTTCATATTCTCTTGCCTGAGCCAGTTCCTTACTGATCTTATTCATACTTTTTTCGGCGGTTTCCGGAAGAAAGATCCGGGCTGCATGTTACAGCAGCCCGTATCTTTTCTTATGAGAGAAACTCATAAACGGTTATTTCGCTTTTTGTCACTCTGAATAGAGCAGGTTTTTCTCGGTCTCTTTGTCAAACAGATGGATCTTGCTCATATCCAGCGCGAACTCCGCGTCGCTTCCATGGACAAGTGTCGTATCGGGACGGACTCTGGCGGTTGTCTGCTTGCCGTCCACATTGAAATACAGGAAGACTTCCGCGCCAAGCATTTCGCGGACATCGATCGTCGTCTTGATAACACTGTCTCTGTGGCTGTCCACGAACTCCGCTTCATCATGGATGTTTTCCGGACGGATTCCCAGAACGACGGTTTTGCCGTCGTAGCCGCCGTCAATCAGAACCTGCTTTTTGTCCTCCGGGACCTTCAGCGCGTTCTCGCCGACGTGCAGGATCACATCTTCGCCCTTAATTTCAACCTTCGCGTCCAGGAAATTCATCTGCGGCGAGCCGATGAAGCCGGCAACGAAAAGGTTGCAGGGTTTGCTGTACAGATGTTCCGGCGTATTGATCTGCTGAACAATACCGTCCTTCATGACGACGATCCGGGTTCCGAGGGTCATGGCTTCCGTCTGGTCATGGGTAACGTAAATGATGGTCGTGCCCAGTCTCTCATGAAGCTTGGAGATCTCGGTTCTCATCTGAACCCTTAATTTGGCGTCCAGGTTGGATAACGGTTCATCCATCAGGAAGACTTTCGGGCTGCGGACGATCGCGCGGCCCATGGCCACACGCTGTCTCTGACCGCCGGAAAGAGCCTTGGGTTTCCGGTCCAGAAGTTTTTCCAGATCCAGGATCTTGGCGACTTCGTTGACCTTTTTATCGATTTCCTCTTTCGGGACATTTCTCAGCTTCAGCGCAAAGCCCATGTTATCCCGTACGGTCATATGCGGGTAGAGGGCGTAGCTCTGAAAGACCATGGCAATATCCCTGTCCTTCGGCTCTACGTCATTCATCTTGACGCCGTCGATCAGGAAATCACCGGAAGAAATATCTTCCAGACCCGCGATCATACGCAGGGTTGTGGACTTTCCGCATCCGGAAGGCCCTACGAAAATAATAAATTCCTTATCTTCAATTTCCAGGTTGAAATCCGAAACGGCATGGTATCCGTTGGGATAAACCTTTTCAATATGCCTTAATGATAAACTTGCCATATTTTTTCTCCTTTATTCCAATATATCCTCTTAGTTGTCTGATTTCTCCAGTCCGGCAAATACCGGATCGTAAAGCATCGCGCACAGATACCCCGGCAGTGTAAATCCGAAGATCAGAAATACCAGCAAAGCCGCCCGGTGATAATAAACCAGGATCAGGATCCAGAAGATCCAGATGACCATCATCAGAACGGTGCGGGGCAGATGGGCGACTGCCAGCTGCAAGGCGTTCAGAATCGTTCCTTTCACCGTATTCTCATAGCGGGACTGTAATGCAAATACATACACAAAGACCACAAACAGAAAACCCGCGATAATCGTAATGAGAATCATCATAAAGGTGATCAGCTTCGAATCCGTGCCGCGCATGGCCCATAAGTCCACTGCGGTGATCAGAACCATCAGCAGGAACAACAGACCTTCCGGGATGCCCTGCCTGAAATTGTCTTTCAGTGACTTTCGAAACATACTCGTTACATAGGTCTCGTCTCTTCTGCGGAGGTGCAGCAGAACATAATTCATCGCTGTCAGCGAAGCCCCCGCCGTAACGACCGGTATCACACACGCCACGGTCATGACGTTCAGGATGACCAGGTCGACCAGAAGCGAGAGAAACCGCATCAGCGGATTGTTTGAATCGAAGAATCTGTCCATGTTCTGTCTGCCCTTTGTCTGCAGAAGGAATCCTGTCCTGCGTTAACCCTTAACAGCTCCGGCTGTAACACCTGCAACAATGTATTTCTGCAGGAAGATATACAGGATGAGGATCGGCAGCATGGCCAAAAGCAAAGCAGCCATAACGAGGCCGATGTCGGTGGAGTAGGTGCCGTAAAACGCCTGGGTCGCGATCGGAATCGTGTAGATCTCCTTATCGGTCAGAACAAGACTCGGCAGGAGGTAGTCGTTCCAGAATGCCATTGCATCAATGATCGCAACGGTGGCTACTGTGGGCTTAAGAAGCGGGAACACAATCTTCCAGAAGGTCTGCCATCGGGTACAACCGTCGATGAGAGCCGCTTCCTCAAGCTCAATCGGTATATTGGAATGAATGGCTCCATGGAACATAAAGGTCGCCATGGAAACCGAGAAGCCCGTATGCATCAGGATCAGCGTGATCCGGCTGTTCAGGATGCCGAACACTCCGCCGTAAACCGATACGAGGGGAACCATCAGTACCTGGAAGGGAATGACCATGGACGCGATCATCAGCGCGAACAGGATCGAACAGGCCTTCCATTTGCTGTTGCGCACGATCACGAACGAAGCCATTGCCGAAACAATGATTGTCA
>CADBNG010000462.1 GCA_902795985.1 uncultured Lachnospiraceae bacterium | reverse complement strand
GGGAGCGGAACCTCCGCCCGTTTGTATTTTCCAAGCAGGGCACCCAGCAGATAATAGGACGCCCGGATCTTCTTGATGAATTCATAATCCACACTGACCGAACCGATCGTGGAGCCGTTGATACGGACGGTGTGGCGGTCGATCCGCTCTGTGGCCGCTCCGATCACGGAAAGTGCTTCCAGAAGTACATTGATATCGCTTACATCAGGTATGTTCTCGATCGTGACAGGTTCATTTGTCATGATCGCCGCAGTTAAGATGGCCAGCGCGGCGTTTTTGGCTCCCCCAATTTCCACCTCGCCAACCAAGGGGCTTCCGCCCTTGATGACAAACTTATCCATTATCCACCTCTGTGTTTTTCGAACTGCCGCATCTCCCCAAATACGGCAGCCGGTATAGTTGCCGACAGTTCAAGCTCCGCCCCGCGCAAAAGTAACACATTCCGCAAAGTGGGCAACCATCCGACTCCCTCATCTTACTCCATTTAGCCTTCTTTGTAAAGCCGTGAAGCATTCCGGGGCTGTCTCTTTACGGGTCTTCCGCGGGCCGAAGCCCTGTCGTACCGAAGGGTTTACAGCTGAATGTTTTTCAGCAGAGATCCCAGGTTTGTGCCCAGATCTTCCGCCTTCGGCAGCTTATAATCTTTCGGGAAAGACGTTTCCTCGCGTTCGCGCGTTTCATCCGGCGCACCGGCTTCCAGCGCTTTCATGGAAAGGCTCAGCTTCCCGTCTTTAATGGCGATGACTTTGACCTTGACATCCTGTCCGACCTTCAGCACCGCGTCCGGAGATTTGATCCGGTTCCGGGAGATCTGGGATACATGCACCAGGCCGGAAAGGCCGTCGCCCAGATCGATGAAGGCGCCGTACGGCTGCAGACTCTCCACCTTGCCGTCCAACACAGAACCGACGGCCATGGCGGCGATCTTCGCCTGCTTTTCCTCGTTCGCCTTCGCGCGCAGCAGCTCCACGGCGGAAAGGATCAGACGACCCTTGTCGCGGTTGACCTCGCGCACCAGCACCTCGATCTCTCTGCCGAGGTACTCGTTCAGGTCATTGACTCTTCCTAATGCCAGGCGGGAAGCCGGAATAAATCCGCGCACACCCTCTACATTAGAAACAACTCCCTTGTTGACCACGCCGTCGATCGTGACGTGCAGGGGGGTCTTCGCTTCCTGGTACTCTTTCAGTTTTTCCCAGTTCGCTTCGCCCTCGTCCTTGAAGGTCGCAAAGGAGTTGTCGATGTCAATGTCTTGCATTGTCATAGTTTCATCAGCCATAAATGTCACCTCTCAAAATAAAATCCGCAAACAGTATAGCATAGAAGCGCTTATATTAGAAATGTTTTTTTATATCTTCTTTATTATTCTCTTTTTTCACGGGAATTTCCGCGGTTTCTGTATCGGTTTCCTTCTTTTTCACAAGAATTCCCGGGATTTCCGTGTCTGTTTACTTCGTTTTCACGGAAATCCCCGCCGTTTTCATTATATCGAATTATCTTTTCCGGGTTCTTCCGCTGCTGCCGCCTTCTGTAACGGCGTCATGCCTTCCGACGTGCCCGCTTCGATATGCAGCCGGTAATCGCAGATCGCCAGCGCGGCCCGCCGGTGGGTCACGATAATGCAGGTTTTCCCCTGCATGGCCGCGATATTGGAAAGCAGCTGCGCCTCCGTTTTTTCATCCAGCGCGCTGGTGGCTTCGTCCAAAAGCAGCACCGGCGCCCTGCTCAGCAGCGCCCTCGCCACGGCTACGCGCTGCGCCTGTCCTTCCGAAAGGCCCACGCCGCGCTCTCCCAGAACCGCGTCCAGGCCGATATCGTTCACCAGCTCATCGATGCAGGCCGCCTTCACCGCCGCGCGGATCTCCTCGTCCGAAGCCGCGTCCGTAAACATCGTCAGATTGTCCCGCAGCGTGCCGGAAAAGAGCATGTTCCCCTGCGGCACATAGGCAAACAGCCGCCGCGTCCCGCGGGAAGCCGGCACGTCTTTCCCCTGCGTACGGAATACGATCTGCCCCTCCGTCGGCCGGTGAATGCCCAGCAGCAGCTGGAACAGCGACGTCTTGCCGCCGCCCGAGATCCCGGTCAGCGCCAGGAATTCGCCGCGGCGGATCACGGCATTGATATCCTGCAGCACGTCCTCGTCGCCGTCTTCATACTGGAACCAGACGTGTTCCAGCCGGATCTCGTCAAAATCCGGAAGCGGTTCGCCCGTCTCTTCCACCGGCAGGTCCGTCAGCTCCTTCAGGCGCTCCGCGGAAGCGATCACGCCGTAGACCTGCCCCGCCAGCGTCACCGAATTCGCGATCGGTCCCTGCACGCGGCCGATCAGCTGGATCATCGCCGCCAGAGAACCGTAGGTCAGATTGCCGCGGAAAATGCTGATGCAGCCCCAGATCATGCAGAACAGCCAGGACAGGTCGAAGACCAGCCCCATGCTGTTATTCATCCAGATGGAAAACTTCCCATTCCGGATCTGCTCGGTCTGCACCTTTTCCTGG
>CADBNG010000461.1 GCA_902795985.1 uncultured Lachnospiraceae bacterium | reverse complement strand
CTGAATGCGGCAGTCTTTTGCTATTGCGGGATGCATCAGGTATACTGGAAACAGAGAAGGACAGAAAGGCAGTATAAAGTTCATATCGGTTAATGCAGGCAAATATTGCAAAACAGGCAAATATTTCAAGGCAGGCAAGTATCAGTCAAAGCAGGGAAACGAGATGGAGAGAATGAAAAAAATGGTGCTTATCGGTATTTCGGTTCTGGCAGCAGCGGGGCTGTTTCTGATGAGCTGCAGTCAGCAGCAAAGCGGGACTGACGCTCCGTCGCAGGGAAGTGAAGCCCCCGGAAACAGCACCCAGGGAAGCAGCGCCCAGGGAAGCAATACCCAGGGGAGCAATACTCCGGGAAACAATGTTCCGGGAAGCAGGACTCCGGCGGGCGGCGGACCCGGAAGCGAGGCCTACGCCGTCAAGTCCGTCCTCCGGGAACTCTTCTCCGTGGATCCGGAAAAAGGGATCGGGGTATACGGAAGATACACGGAGCTGACTGCGGAGGGCGATGTTCCCGAGACGTTTTCCAAGGTCCTTGCCGAGGTGAACGCCCGCGCGAAGGAAAACGTTGAGACCAGGGCAAAGCGTTTTCTTGCGGAAAACAGTTTTACATCCGCAAAAGCAGACCCGGATGGAAAGGACCGGTTCCGCTACCGGAATATTTCATATATCACGAACGTGACGCGCGCGGACCAGTTCCTGTTCAGCATTCTGGAGACGGAAATGGAATCGGGCATCGGAGACAAAGAGGGAGAGCGCCTCGACGTTTCGAAGAACTGCGTTTTCCACGCTGCCGTTTACGAGACTCAGAGCGGGGAAGCCCTGACGCTGGCGGATTTCATGAAGGATCCCGGAAGCTTTCCGGAACAGCTGGAAAAGGCAATCGCAAATAAGTACGCCCATGCCGGGCTTCCTGCGGATGGCCTTTCTGCGGAAGCATTTGCTGCAGGCGGCCTTTCCAAAGAAGTGCAGTCTGCAGGCGGCCCTTCCGCGGAAGCATTTGCTGCAGGCGGCCCTTCCAAAGAAGCGCAGTCCGCAGGCGGCGGGACGGCGGTACCCGCCTGGACAGCGGATTATCTCGGACTGCGCTTTTACTTTGACGGGGCTGTGGTCCCGGAAGATAAAATGATGGAAGCGGGCGTCTATAACAGAAAGGCAGTTCATGTCTCCATTCCTTACACGGCGCTGGACGGGGCCTTTGCAAAAGCTGCGGAAGAAACGCCGGAAAGCTTCGTTGCCCAGCTGGAAAAGAACACGGAGTACGCGCTCCCGCATGACAAGAGAGTCATCCGCATCGAAAAGGCAGATAATTCCGGTTATCCGCAGTACCGCATCGTGATCCGGGACGGCAAGGACCAGAAGGCGTGGTGGCTGGAATATGCCGATGACGATTCCGATTACTATGTGTTCCGCGCACAGGGCGGTTATTACTTCTATCGTCTCGAGGACGAGCAGGACCGGGGCTATGTCTACAATTTCGCGAGTCCGGACGGCGGATACGACCGCTTCGAAAATCAGAATGCCCAGTGCTTCGATTCCTTCCTGCACGAACTGTATCTGGCGGTCCCCTATGACCCGGACTGCGCCCATATGCGTGAAAGAACGCGGAAATTCATGGATCCCCAAAACGGCCTGACCACCACCTTTGCGCCGAACGGCCATTACGCCTTCCTTCCGGAGCGCGGCCGCGGCCGCACCTGGCTGCATTTTGCACTGATCGACGACGCCCTCGCACTGGACAGCCACAATGTGGGCTGCAGGCTGCTCCATGCGATCAGCGGGAAAGCTCTGGACGCAGAAGGGAATGAGGGCGATGAGATCACTGTCAAGGCAGGAGAAGTGCTCCGGTTCCTGCGTGTCGACGGCGAGGGTGAGCTCTATTTTTACATGTCGCCGCAGTACAACATGTATAAGTCCGGATCGAGGGATTACCATTATGACTGCGAGCTGGCCGACGGAAGACAGGTGCGCCTTGTCACCCAGTACGAGAACAGCTTCTTTGTGGACGGCATGTATATGGACAGGATCGGAGAACCCGTAACCATCGGAGCCGCCCAGTATGAGGCCGGGATGGGTGAAATTCCGGAGCATTATGTCGAGATCGCCGGAAAAGAGTACAAGCTCAGGCAGGATCTGTCTCTCAGGACAGAGTCCGGGGAAGAGATCGATTTCGGCGGAGATGTCTGGTGGATCGTCGAGAATTATGTGGGGACCTATGTTGCGGCGGAGGAGAATGCCGGATCCGCCACATCCGAGACTGCCAGGTATGACACGTCCGGATTCTCCGGACGCTTCGGAATCGGAACATCAGGGCCTTCCGGAAGCCACTATATTAGTTCCTGGGCAGGCGGAGCCGGCACACCCGCAGGCACCAGGCTTGTCATCTCCGAAAACGGAGACGCAAGTTTTGAATATGACGGGCGGGTATTTAAGGGAAAACTTCCGGAAAAGAGATTCTACCGTCAGGATGTGTACATTTATATGGAGGCGGAGTACGAGATGCGCACTTTCCGGATCATTGTGGAGGATGATCTGCCTCCGCACGATCCGTCCTTCCGCAGGATCCGTTTCTACTCCGAAGGGGAACCGGCCACCAACGAGCCCTCCAGAGTGCCGCCGATCGAGGTGGAGCTGGTCAGGGAAGACAACTGATTTGATCTGACATGAAGCTGACCTGCGGACAGGTCTGAAAAAAGAATGCCGGAATAGCATTAAGAGAGCATTGAAACATGCCGGGAACAGAATGCCGGAAACATCCATCAACGGGTGTTTCCGGCATTCTGTTCCCGGTATTCTGACATAAGAAATCTCGGTCGCAGCTTGTGAAGTATTTAAAGTATGAAGTGCTCCCTGCGGGACCGGTGACCCGGAAAACCAGCCCCGGCCCCGTTTTGCGGTCCGCCTGCAACCTTTCGCTGCGGGGCCGGTGGCCTTGGAATACCAGTCCCGGCGGCCCAGGTCGGGCCGCCGGGGCTCCAGGAGGCCGTCGACCCCGACAGAACGAAAGCTTCCGTTGTCGCGAATCGGGGTTGGGACGCGTGCAGGAAGCATTGACCCCGATGAAAGAGAGCGCGGAGGCGGCCCGGGTCGGGCCGCCGGGGCTCCGGGAGGCCGTCGACCCCGACAGAACGAAAGCTTCCGTTGTCGCGAATCGGGGTTGGGACGCGTGCAGGAAGCATTG
>CADBNG010000460.1 GCA_902795985.1 uncultured Lachnospiraceae bacterium | reverse complement strand
AGGGCAGCCGCAGATCCTCAAAAGTACCGGTGGGATCACCGCTCTTAAAGCCCGGTGTCTGACGATCTGCCGTATCGTAGGAGTAGATCATGATGTCATCACGGTCCAGCTCGATAAACTGTCTCAGATCTCTTCCAATGGTCAGAGACTGGCCCGGATGGACATAACGGTTGATCGATACCATGCCCTGCTTTCCATCTGCGATGGCATCGATGGCAAAGCGGGCGCCGTGCCAGATATCTCCGCCTGCAAAAATATCCGGCTCTCCGGTCTGGTAAGTCACCGGATCCGCTTCGACCGTCCCGTTTTTGCGAAGTTTTACTTTTGATCCTTCCAGCAGTCTGCCCCACTCGGCCGACTGGCCGATAGCCATCAGTATATTCCGGCATTCGACGGTGATCGTCTCATTCTCGTCATACTGCGGACTGAAGCGGTGTTCTCCATCAAAAACAGAGACGCATTTTTTAAATACGATACCTGTCACTTTCCCTTTTGAGGTAAGGATCTCTTTCGGGCCCCACCCATTCAGGATCCGGATCCCTTCCGCCTCCACTTCCGCGATCTCATCCTTCGCGGCCGGCATTTCCTCCTGCGATTCCAGACAAAGCATCGTAACTTTTCCGTTCCCCGCGCGTACCGCACTGCGGGCTACGTCAGCCGCCACATTGCCGCCGCCGACCACTACCGTATCTCCGGCCAGGCGGATGCTCTGATCCTGGTTGATCCGTCTGAGGAAAGAAACCCCGGACTCCACTCCGTCGGCATCCTCTCCCGGTACACCGGCCAGGCGGCCTCCCTGCAGTCCGATTGCCAGATAAAATGCTTTATAGCCCTGACTGCGCAGTTCTTCCAGAGTCACGTCTTTTCCGACTTCCACTCCGCAGCGGATCCGGACTCCCATCTTCCGGATGATCCCGATCTCCGCCTCCAGCACTTCCTTCTCCAGACGGAATGTCGGAATCCCGTTCATCAGCATACCGCCGGGGCGGCTCTCTTTTTCAAAAACAGTCACCGGATATCCCTCGGTCCTGAGGTAATACGCGGCGGAAAGGCCGGCAGGACCTGCTCCGATCACGGCAATGGGATACTCATTCCACTGCTCTCCCACACCGTTTTCGCAGATCGGAATAAACGGATCATTCTCTTCCATTTCCCGCAGAGCCAGGAATTTTTTGATCTCGTCAATGGCTACCGGGCGGTCAATGGTACCTCTGGTACAGCGGTCTTCACACCGCCGGTTGCACACGGCGCCGCAGACAGCCGGGAACGGGTTGTCCTGACGGATCAGCTTCAGGGCCTCCTGATAGCGGCCTTCCGCCGCCATACGGATATAACCCTGTACCGCAATGTGGGCGGGACATGCTGTTTTGCAGGGAGATGTACCGGTATCGTAGCAGTTGATCTTGTTATGATCCCGGTAATCCCGGTCCCATTTGTCCTCACCCCAGGGCTGGTCGTCGGGCAGTTCATGCATGGGATACATGACCTTTCGCCCGTCCTTCCGGCAGAGCTTCTGTCCCAGCCTGGCAGCCCCCGCCGGGCATACCTCCACGCACTTTCCGCAGGCAACGCATTTTTTCGGATCTACATGAGCCCGGTATGCGCTGCGGGACATGTTCGGAGTATTAAACAGCTGGGAAGTCCGCAGGCCATAGCAGCTTCCCGGAGAGCAATTGCAGATCCCGACGATCCGGTCCGGACCGTCCAGATTGGTGATCTGGTGGACATAGCCCTTCCGTTCCGAACGCTCCAGAATTTCCCGGACTTCATCCTTTGTAATATATTTCGCGTCTTTTCCCGATGTGACCAGAAATTCCGCGATATCTCCCACTCCGATGCACATATGACCTTCAATATCGCCTACTCCCTCGCCGCGGATCCGCTGTGCCTTTCGGCAGGCGCAGACCATGGAACAGAAGGTGTCGTATTTGTCGATCCAGTGAGAAAGATGCTCCACACTGACCGATCTCGAGGAAGTATCGATTGCCTTTTCCACCGGTATCACATGCATGCCGATCCCAGCCCCTCCCGGAGGAATCAGTTTCGCCGCCAGCTCCAGGGGCTCCTGGGGAGCCAGATTGAACATAGTAGCCACTTCCGGATGTTCATCCGCCAGAGTCGGATGCTCTACCATATATTCCCCGGATCCGACCACCCATTTGGGCACCAGATACTGGATATGGTGATCCGGATTATCCCGGTTCTGTTCAAGGATCCCGATCCACAGCAGATGGTCGATCACTTTCTGTGCCTCTTCGGGCGTCATGTGATTGCGCCGGGCCAGCTGTGCAGTCGTCAGTCCGACCCGGCGTTTCTGAAAACTGAGCATGAATTTGACTTCATCTTTGGTCAGCAGACGGTCCAGGATCCAGAAATCCATGTGATTTTCATGCATTCCGCCAGGCAGCTTTCTCGGAATATTGTCGGTGATCATGACCGCAAGCTTTTTCAGAAGAGCCCTCTTTTCCGGATCCTTGCAGTGATGATTCTTAATCGGATAATCCCGCTCATTCACGTGAATATTCGGGTTCACTTCTTTCGGCATTCCAACTCTCCTTAATCAAAATTATTATCGGAAGGCAATTGCGAAATTCTTTGTTGCCGGAATTACCTGTTTATTCATCCACAGCGTTACAAGATGGGTATCTTGATCTCCATGTCTCCTGTGGGATAGGCCGAACATGCATGCACATAATGAAAGTCTTTATCGGCCGCTCTCCTGCCGTCACCTTCCGGGCAGATAAAATAATTGCCGGACAGGACCTTTGTACGGCAAAGTCCGCATTCCCCGCTGCGGCAGCCGGTCTCGATCCGGATACCGGCCCGCTCCAGTGCGGTCGCGATACTTTCTGTCGACCTGGCCGGTATTACATCTACCTGAATGCCCCGGACGACCGTGATCAAAAAGGTCCGGTCTTTCAGTTCCTGAGGATATCCCGGGAATGAAGTGATATCTTTTGCCTGGCCGAACACCTCAAAACGGACCCTGCGGGCAGGGATATCCAGTTTTTTCAGTTCTTCTCTCAGGAATGTGTACATTACCTGAGGGCCGCAGATAAAGTAGGTCGTATCCTCCGCAGAATACTTCCGGATCAGATCCGCGCTCAGAAAACCTTTCTCACCTTCCCAGTCCGGTTCATCTCCGGAAAGAACGTGCACAATGTGCACATGTTCGCCCTGAAGCGGTTCCAGTTCGTCTTTCAGGATAATATCCTTCGAGGATACGGAACCATAAAGAATGGTAAGGTCCATGTCCAGCAGTCCGGCCGCGATCTGACGTGCCATGGAGGCAAATGGCGTGATCCCTGTTCCTCCCGCCAGAGCCACTGCATGGTATGCATCTCTGAGAGGTTCATAGTAGAACTGCCCGCAGCCCATGGTTCCGGTCAGATGATCTCCCACCTTCAGTTCCTCATTGATATAATCGCAGATAAACCCGTCCCCTCTGGACCGCCGTACCGTGATCTCCGCAAACGGTTCATCGGACCTGGCCTGCCAGGGTGCGGAGGAGATAGAATAAGGCCTGGATACAAGGCTTTTTCCGATCTGGAAATTCAACACCATATACTGCCCCGCATAAAACGGAGGAAGCTTCTTTCCGTCCGCCCTCACAAAACGGATCGTTTTTGCGGTAGGACTGGCCTCACGGATCTGATCCACCACCAGATCCAGCGGACCCGGATGCCATTCCCTGGCGGCCTCCCCGATCGGGTCAATGTCTGTCAGAGCGGGAGAAGCATTTTCAAATGCCTGAAGACGGGCTTTCGTTACGCGGGATGCTCCTCCCACATCACGGATAAAATTATTGACTTTCATTTTCTTCCCGCCTCCTTTGCCGCCATTTCACCCGGCCTGTTCCCTGCCGCTTCTTTTGCCGCGATGGCGTCCAGTACATTCTTGGCTGCTTTCCGGCCGTTCGTTACCTGAGGACCCATGCCGTCGCCGGATATGGCGTGCGCGCCGGCAAATTCAAGGCCTTCGAAAATACGCTCTTCTTCCGCAGTCTGCAGGCGGGCGACAATATGGTCCTCCATGGTATGCGCATATCCGTAAATGCAGCCGTTCCAGGCATTGGTATAATGAGCGATGGTCATAGGCGTCTCGATCACCACCTCCAGTACATGATCCAGAAGATTAACACCGAAGTATTCGGACATATCGTCTATGAGCTGTCTGGCGACTCTATGTTTTACTTCATCGAGTTCATCCGCCGTCACCGTTTTCCATCCATCCACCCTGGGCAGTACCGTAATGCTGAAAGAACAGGTGCCGGGAGGCGTCACATCCGGATTCCCGTAATTATGGCAGATACAGGTCAGATATCGGTATGGTCCCAGGCCTGCCAGATTCTCATACAGTTTATCCGTATCCATGGTATCGCCTTTGAATATGCTGTAATCCCGGATATTCAGTTCTTCCGCGGGACGATCCAGGATCAGGATCACAGAATACGCAGTCAGGCTGATCCTCCTGCCGTTAACCATCTTTGTCGCTTTCTCCGGAACGGCGGACGCCGGTTCGATCATATGGGAATAGACCGCATTCGGGTACGCTGAAGAGATCACATAATCCGCATGGATCTCATCGCCCCTGGCCGTTCGTACGCCGTACGCCCTGCCGCCTTTTACAAGGATCTTTTCCACATGCTGACGGTATTCGATCTGCACGCCCATTGCTTCTGCCCGCTCTGCCATTTTCAGGCTCATCTCATGGCTGAGATTTCTGGGAATCATAGAACCGTACCCGACATAATCCGCCATCAATACGGAATAGATCGTAAACGGCAGATCTGAAAATCCGCTTCCGACATAGATCCAGTACGGAGAAAGCAGATCTACTGCCTTCTGAGGAAGATGGAAGGAATCGATCACCTCTTTCGTGCTGTACCCTGCCGTTTTTACGAATGCCTCATGCTTCAGAAGCATCTGCGCCTTGCTCATGGGATGGATGGACAGTTCATTGACGCTGTTAAATACGTCATTGCATAAATTCAATAATGAAAGTACTTTATCATAAGT
>CADBNG010000459.1 GCA_902795985.1 uncultured Lachnospiraceae bacterium | reverse complement strand
CCGGCTCGGCCATAAACACTCCGTCCGTCCCCAGCCTGAAAAGATAAGGAAGCGCGTAGGTCAGCGGGATCACGAGGACCACCTTGCGGAGGAGGCTGAAAAAGATCGCCTGCTTCTTCTTGTTAAGAGCCTTGAAAACGATCTGCCCGCCATACTGGAAGGTCTGGAAAATAAAAGCGGCAAAATAGAGATGCAGCCCTCTGGCCGCCTCCGAAATCAGGGCCGGTTCATTGGTAAAGATGCGGATGAACATCCCGGGATGAAGAAGGACCAGGAGCCATGTAAAGAATGTATACGGGAAAACAATCGTAATCATGATCCTGACGGCTTTCCTGACAAGCTTCGGCCTCCGCGCCCCGTAATTATAACTGATGACCGGAGAAGCCCCCTCCGAAACAGCGAGCGCCGGCACATCCAGAATAGACCGCACCGATGAAATAATCGTCATGACAGAGATATACGATACGCCGCCGAAATGCATCAGCACCTGATTGCAGGAAACCTGCACCAGGGAATTCGTTATCTGCATGATAAATGGCGCCGTACCGAGGCTGATGATATGACCCGCATAAGGAAGCTTCATTCCGGCCCGGATGCGGCATTCATTATTCTTTCCAAAAAGAAACCTCGCGACGACTGCAAATGACAGGCACTGGGAGATGACCGTTGCTGCTGCCGCCCCCTGAACATTCATTCCAAGGCCGAAAATCAGGATGGGATCCAGAATCAGGTTCGCAACCGCTCCCCCGGCAATGGACAGCATGCCGACCACAGCATATCCCTGGGCGTTGATGTACGGATTCATCCCGGCGCTGACCATATACGGAAATGTTCCCAGAAGATAGATCCGCAGATAGGAAAGGGAAACCGGTATATCCGCGGAGGAAGCGCCGAACAGGCGCAGAAGAAGCGGCCCGAGAAGTTCTCCGGCCGCCATAATGATTACCGCTGTAACCGTCAGGAGCCTCAGGGCCGTATTCTGGATATCCCCGGCTTTTTCCCGGTCGCCCCTTCCCATCTCCATGGCAAAAAGAGGCGCGCCGCCCATACCGAACATATTGGTAAAGGCGTTAATCATCAGAATCAAAGGAAAACACAGGCCGACTGCACCGAGCGCCAGACTTCCCGTTCCGGGAATGCGCCCGATATAGACCCTGTCGACGATACTGTACAGCAGGTTCAGAACCTGCGCAATCAGCATAGGCAGAGCGGTTCGTATAATATCCCGTCTTATGTTTCCTTCTCCGAAATCAACTCTTTGCATATTCAGCCCGCATGTTCAGTCATTTTTCCCGAATTATGGAATAAGAGTATAAAGCGCCAGTTCCCCCTTCGCGCAGTTCGCAGCAAGAATCCCGGCACGGTCCCCAAGTTCCCTGACAGCGATCTGCGACGGACCGCCATCCCTGTCAATCGTTATTTTCTCCGTAAGCGCAAAGGTCCCGGATTCATTCGCAAAGCGCAGAATATCCAGCTCCTTTCCGCCCCGGCGGCTTCCTGCCGCAAGAGACATCTTTCCGGCAAGCATACCGCCCCATAAAACATGTCCCATTTCCAGCGGATATTCCCACACCCGGGAAAAGCCTTCCCCGCTGCGTTTGAAGACGACCGCTTTATCTCCGTGGAATTCTTCAATCACAGCCAGCTCCCGTTCCCCGTCACCGTCAAGATCCGTATAGACGATATCGCTTGTCGGGACATCCAGCATCCGGTCCGTGACCCACCTGCCGTTCTCACGCCGGGTCCTGAAAAGGCCTTCCGTTCCGCCGTAATATACGATATCGCCCTCCCCGGACGGTTCCGTCAGCATGGCATGATGCTTAAAAATATCGCCGGGAATTTCCTCTCTTCCGGTCATTTCTTCGCCGTCATAGCCGATCATCTCCAGGAACCCCGCGGATGACCAGTCATCGGAAAAATCCTTCTTCCGGCAGAGTTTTCCGGCTGCAATAAAATAGCCGTCGGGTTCCTTAAGGAGCCCGATCCTGTGCAGGTACGGAACTTCCGCAACGGTTTTCCGTAAAGCGGCAGCCCATTTCCCGTTCT
>CADBNG010000458.1 GCA_902795985.1 uncultured Lachnospiraceae bacterium | reverse complement strand
GGGTTCGGTGGAAGCCATCAAGCAGTCCCTGGTCAAGCTTTCCAACGACGAAGTGGTCGTTAAGATTATCCATGGCGGCGTCGGCGCCATCAACGAGTCCGACGTTACCCTTGCGGCGACCTCCAACGCGATTGTGATCGGCTTCAACGTCCGTCCGGACGCGCAGGCAAAAGCCATTGCGGAAGAAGAAGGCGTGGACATGCGTCTGTACAAGGTTATCTACCAGGCCATTGAAGACGTGGAGAACGCCATGAAGGGCATGCTGGAGCCGATTTACGAGGAGAAGGTGATCGGTCATGTGGAAATCCGCCAGATTTTCAAGGCTTCGGGCATCGGCAATATCGCCGGAAGCTACGTCCTGGACGGTACGATTACCCGGGACAGCAAAGTACGGATTACCCGCGAGGGCACCCAGATCTTCGAAGGCCCCCTTGCTTCCCTGAAGCGGTTCAAGGACGATGTGAAGGAGGTCAAAGCCGGATTCGAGTGCGGCCTTGTGTTTGACGGATTTAACGACATCGCGGAATTCGACCAGGTGGAAGCCTATATCATGGTTGAAGTGCCGCGGACCTGAAAGCAGGAACATTAAATGAAAAAAAACAGTATTAAACATTCCCGTATCAATACGGAAGTGCAGAAGGCTCTTTCGAAGATTATTTCGGAAGAGATGGTGGATCCCCGCGTCGGACGGATGACTTCCGTTACCGGCGCCGAGGTCGCCACCGACCTTAAAACATGCAAAGTGTATATCAGCGTATACGGCGGAGAAGAAGAGAAGGCCGCGGCCTTTGAAGGGCTGAAGCGCGCGGAAGGCTTCCTGCGTTCCCGCCTGGCGAAAACCGTCAATCTGCGCAATACGCCGGAGCTGACCTTTGTGCGGGACGATTCTCTGGAATACGGGTCCCGGATGTCCGATATGATCGATAAGGTTATGGCGGACATGCCGGTCAGAGAGGATGAAGAGTAACGCATGGAGAGAATCGGCGAATATCTGAAAAATGTTAAGAAGGTGGCGATCACCGGTCATATGAGCCCGGACGGGGACTGTGTCGGTTCCTGCCTCGGGCTGTGGAATTATCTGCGGGACAATTATCCGGAAATCACCGCGCATGTTTTTCTGCAGGAAGCGAAGGACTCCCTGAAGTTCCTTCCGGGCTATCCCGGGATTCTGCATGCGGACAACGGCGAGGATTACGATCTGATGATCCTGCTGGATATCAGCAGTACGACACGGATCGCTTTTGCGGAAGAGATTTATAAAAGAACGGAAAAATCCCTCTGCCTTGACCACCACCATACAAACCCCGGCGGACCGACCTGGATGTTCAACGATCCGTCTGCCAGCTCCGCCTGCGAAGTCCTGTACCGTTTTCTGGATCCCGCGAAGATTTCAAAGGACTGCGCGGTCTGTTTGTACACCGGCATTGTTCACGATACCGGCGTATTCCAGTATTCCTCCACTTCCCCGGAAACCATGAGGATTGCCGGAGAGATGATGGGCAAGGGCGTTGAATTTACCCGGATTATCGACGAAAGCTTTTTCCAGCGTTCCTATCTGCAGAACCGGGTTCTTGGAGAAATCCTGGCGGATTCCCGGCTTTATCTCGACGGCCTTCTGGTTGTGGGGACGATGACCCGGGAAAGACGGTGGAAGCTGGGAGCGAAATCCGTGGATCTGGAAGGCGTCGTGGCTTCCCTTCGCAATACCCAGGGGACGGATGTGGCCCTTTTCCTGCATCAGCTGGACGACGGGGAATATAAAATCAGTCTGCGTTCCAGAGAAAAAATCGACGTCAGCGCCATTGCCGCCGAATTCGACGGCGGCGGACATGTCCGGGCTTCCGGCGGCCGTTCCGCCCTTCCGCCCGAGGATATTGTGAAGATCGTGATTGAAAAGATCCGTCTTCAGCTGGGCGAAGAAGCATGAACGGGTTTATCAATCTGTATAAGGAAAAAGGATTCACATCCCACGACTGTGTCGCGAAGCTGCGCCGGATCCTTTCTTTTAAAAAGATCGGTCATATGGGCACACTCGATCCGGATGCCTGCGGCGTGCTGCCTGTAGCGCTCGGCAAAGCCACCCGGCTGATTTCCCTGTTTGACGAAGACCGGAAAACCTATCGTGCGGTTATGAGACTTGGCGTTACTACGGACACGCTGGATATCAGCGGGCAGATCCTGAGCACCAGTCCGGTGAATGTCGGGGAGGACCGGATTCGGAACGCGGTCCTCTCATTTTTGGGAGAACACAAACAGATTCCCCCCATGTATTCCGCCCTGAAAAAAGACGGGAAAAGGCTGTATGAACTGGCGCGTCAGGGAATAACCGTGGAAAGGGAGCCCCGAACCGTCTGTATCCATTCCATTGAGATCCTTTCGGTCTGTTTGCCCCGGGTTGAATTCGAGGTTGCCTGTTCGAGAGGGACCTATATCCGGTCTCTCTGTGACGATATCGGCCATAAACTGGGCTGCGGAGCCTGTATGGAAGAACTGGAGCGGACAGAAGTGGGAGGGTTTCACAGCACGGATGCCTTTACGCTGGACGCGGTCGAAGAAGCTGTGCAGGCAGGGAAAATACATAACGTTATCCTCCCCATGCGCAGTGCTTTTCCCGAAATGGCGGACGGAAGGACCCTTCCGGAGGGCGACACGGCGGCACATAACGGTAATGCCGTACCTGCGGAGCGGCTGGTACTGCCGGAAGGTCTGCAGCCTGATGAAACATTCTGGCTGTCCGATTCGGCAGAAAAGCCGGTGGGGGTATTTCAAATAAAAGACGGCAGGGCAGTCCCTGTCAAAATGGTTTACGAGGACTGAAATGGTTTATTACAACAGCCTGAAAGATATCCGTCTGAATAAAAAAACCATCATCACGGCCGGAAAATTCGACGGGGTGCACCGGGGGCATCAGCTCCTTTTATCAAGGGCGGCGCACCTGGCGGAGGAAACCGGAAGCGTTTTATGCGTTTTTACATTTCAGACTTCACCCCAGGCCCGGATATCGCATAAAAAATCCTCCGGGATACTCGACAACAGTGAACGGAAAGAGCTTTTCGACCGTATGGGCGTGGACGTCCTGGTGGAATGCCCGTTTACGGACGCCATCCGGACCATGGAACCGGAGGAGTTTATCGCAAAGATCCTGATCGGCCGGCTGAACGGCAGGGGGATCGTTGTGGGGACGGATTTCTATTTCGGAAAAGACCGGAAAGGAACTCCGGAATTACTGGCCCGGGAGGGAGAAAAAAACGGCCTGATCGTGGAAGTGCTGGATAAGCTGATGGACGGTGACCGGGAAATCAGCAGCACCTACGTCCGTGAAGAGCTGAAAGCCGGACGGATCGAGAAAGTGAATGAGCTGCTCGGCTTTCCGTATTATGCCCGGGGCGTCGTGGTGCACGGCCAGAAAAACGGTCATCTGCTTGGCTTTCCGACAGCAAACATTATTCCGGATGAGCATAAACTGCTTCCGCCTTTCGGCGTTTATTCCACACGCATACAGATCGACGGCGTGACCTACGAGAGTATTACGAATATCGGAAAAAGGCCGACATTCCAGGGCGATTACGTTACGATCGAAACCAATATTCCGGGCTTTAAAGGAGACCTTTACGGGAAGGAAGCCTGTGTGGAATTCCGCAGGTTTGTCCGTCCGGAGCGTCCTTTCTCGTCGATCGGGGAATTAAAAAGCCAGATCCGCAGCGACGTGGCGGGTCTGGGCTTTGCTGTTGACGGAAAACTGGCTCAGTAAATTTTCGGATTAAACGTTTTACAGAGTACGCAGCCGGGGAAGCAGACGGTCGTTTACGACACGGATATAGGTTCCCTTCATGCCGCTGGAGCGGGATTCGATAACGCCCGCGCTTTCCAGTTTGCGCAGGGCATTAACGATAACGGAACGGGAGATTCCCGCGCGATCGGCAATTTTGCTGGCAACAAGAATGCCTTCCTCGCCGTTCAGCTCGACAAAGATCTGCCGGAGCGCTTCCGTCTCCGTAGCCGACAGTGTCGCCAGAGCCGATTCGACAATTTGAAGACGATGAGCCTCTTCGGCAATCTCTTCGCTTTCGGAACGCATGATTTCCAGACCGACGATGGTTGTGCCGTACTCGCTGACAATAATATCGTCGATATCGTATTCCGGTTCCATCCGGTAAAGGAAGATGGTGCCGAGACGCTCGCCGGCGATTTCGATCGGGTTGATCATGGCCTTACAGGTATCGATGCCGGACGCATCGAATCCCAACGTGCTGAGATTTACGTTTTCCTTTGTGGAAAGAACGCTGAGGAAACGTTCGTTCTTAACCGGATCGATAAAAGTACCGACTTCGATATCTCCGAGCTTTCCGAGTATGGGAACGTTTTCGTCGATGCTTTTTCCAAGGAGTTTTCCCTTTACGGAAAGAACGATTACATTCGAGGAGAGGCATTCGGTCAGCACTCTGCAGATATCGTTGAAAACGACCTTGGAGGAGGCATTGTTGTGGAGAAGGCCTCCGATTTTCCGGGTTTTGTCCAGGAGCAGCAAACTCATTGACAGCATCTCCTTCCAATTAGATGGGAATTGAAGTTGTCTACATAATAATATATATTATCTGAATTTTCAAACAATATTACATGAAAATTTTTCAATTCATATGAAAATCATATGAATTAAAGCACAAATTTAGAACGGTGAGTGAATTCCCGGAATCCCGGAGATTATTTTCGGAATTATTTGATACATGTTCTTGACAACCCCCGGTAAAAGGGGTAATATAGCATCGTTGAGTAGCACTCAAACGAGCTGAGTGCTAATAAATAGAAAGAAAGAACTCAAAGGAGGCGTTTTGTAATGAAGTTAGTACCCTTGGCAGATCGAGTCGTGCTCAAACAGTTCGAGGCAGAAGAGAAGACCAAATCCGGTATCATCCTGACCTCATCCGCCCAGGAAAAGCCCCAGCAGGCGCTGGTTATCGCAGTTGGACCGGGAACGGAAGACGTTAAAATGGAAGTCAAGGTAGATGACCAGGTCATCTATTCCAAATATGCAGGTACAGAAGTCAAGCTGGATGGTGAAGAATACATCATCGTGAAGCAGTCGGATATCCTGGCTGTCTTACATTAATTTAAGGAGGCTTAAAAAATCATGGCAAAAGAGATTAAATACGGAGCAGACGCAAGAGCGGCTCTTGAAGCCGGCGTGAACAAACTGGCGGATACCGTCCGCGTGACCCTTGGACCGAAAGGCCGCAACGTTGTTCTGGAAAAGGCCTTTGGCGCTCCGCTTATTACCAATGACGGTGTAACGATCGCGAAAGAAATCGATCTGGAAGACGGATTCGAAAACATGGGCGCCCAGCTCATCCGTGAAGTGGCTTCCAAGACCAACGATGTTGCCGGCGACGGCACCACCACCGCGTCCGTTCTCGCTCAGGCGATGATCCATGAAGGAATGAAGAACCTTGCCGCCGGCGCGAACCCCATCATCCTTCGTAAGGGAATGAAGAAAGCAACCGAAAAGACGGTTGAAATCATCAAGGCCATGAGCCAGGAAGTCAGCGGAAAGGACCAGATCGCGAAAGTCGCGGCGGTTTCCTCCGGTGATGAAGGCGTTGGCGAGCTGGTCGCCGATGCGATGGAAAAGGTTTCCCAGAACGGTGTTATCACGGTGGAAGAGTCCAAGAGCATGAACACCGAGCTGGATCTCGTGGAAGGCATGCAGTTTGACCGCGGTTATCTTTCCGCTTATTTCTGCACCGATATGGAGAAGATGGAAGCGGTTCTGGATTCTCCGTTCATCCTGATCACCGACCGTAAGATCTCCAACATCCAGGACCTTCTTCCGCTGCTGGAGCAGATCGTCCAGTCCGGCGAGAGCCTCCTGATCATTGCGGAGGATGTTGAAGGCGAAGCCCTTTCCACCCTGATCGTCAACAGACTGCGCGGAACCTTCAAAGTAGTTGCCGTTAAGGCTCCGGGCTTCGGCGACAGAAGAAAAGAAATGCTGCAGGATATCGCGATCCTGACCGGCGGCACGGTGGTTTCCGAAGAACTCGGCTATGAGCTGAAGGATGCGAACATCGGCATGCTCGGACGCGCAAAGACCGTTAAGGTCAACAAAGAGAACACCGTCAT
>CADBNG010000457.1 GCA_902795985.1 uncultured Lachnospiraceae bacterium | reverse complement strand
GGGCTTCCTGGGTGGGAAAGCGGCGGTATAAAGCCCGTCTGAAATCATTGATCCTGAAAGAAAGGGAAAAGGACGACGGGGACAGGAGCGAAGAATAAGCGCGGGAAACGGGGATATCGGAAAGCAAAGACCCCCTTCCGGCATCCTGGGAACCCGGCCGAAGAACGGACAGCCGGACAGATGCCGGCATTTACCGACACCTTAAAACACACCCCTTGACAGGCTGTCAGGGGGTGTTATAATGACTTTAAATGGAACAAAAATTCCAAAAAAGGGGAGAAGCATCTATGAGGGAGAAAAATAAGGAAAACTATGCGCTGATCGAGCAGTTCATTAACGATTACTACCGGGAAAACGGCGGATCTCCGTCGATCCGGGATATCTCGGAAGGGACGGGCATCCCGACAACAACCGTTTACCGCTTTGTGGATGAAATGCGCCGGGAAGGGAGACTGAGCTATAACGGTCACCGGAGCCTGCTGACAAAGCAGTTAAGGGAGCAGAGCCGGAGAATGGTAAAGATTCCCGTGCTGGGATCCGTTGCCTGCGGGCTGCCGAAATACGCGGAGGAAAACATCGAGGATTACTACTATATGCCGGAAGAACTGATCGGCAGGGGGACGTTCTATTACCTCCGGGCAAACGGGGATTCCATGGTCGAAGCCGGCATCCATGACGGCGATACGGTGCTGATCCGCCAGCAGCCGACGGCGGAACCCGGACAGATCGTTGTCGCGCTGATCGGGGATGAGGCGACCATGAAGCGCTTTTATCCGGAACCGGACAAACACCGGATCCGTCTGCATCCCGAAAACCGGGAAATGGAAGACATCTACGTTCCGTACTGCGAGATTCAGGGCATTGCCGTAAAACTGATGCGGGACATTTTCTGACAGCGGACGTCCTGTCTGGACATTGGGAGAAAAAGAAGATATAGTTGGCATGGCACTTTTTCATTCATTTCTGCCGGGGGACAATCCGGCGGGATTATCGATCAGAGGAATTGCCGTTATGGAAAAAATCATATTGAACAATGAAATGAACCTTCACCTTCCGGAGGGCTTTCATGTCCTCAGTGAAGAGGAACTCCGGCAGTATCCGGCCGCGGAAGAGACGCCGGACTGGGGCGCTTCAAATCCGGAACAGCACATCCTGACCGTGATATCCTGGAGAAAGAGAAACGGATTCCTTTCGGCCCTGGCCGGTCTGAAGGAGTTGTCAAAGACCATGGAGGACCGGATGCGGAAGATCATGCAGCCATACGGATATCAGCTGGAGAGCTTTGTTTCCCGCAGAATCGGCGGGCTGGAGGCCGAGGGGTTCCGTTATGATTACACTGCGCAGGAGACCGCGATGTCGGCCGAATCGCTGATCGCAAAAAAGGGAAAGCACTTTTACTATATCCACAGTTACTATCATACGGCGTTAAAAGAAGAGAGCCTTTCGACACTGGAGAATCTGTTCGGCTCCGCCGGCTGGGAAGAATAATCGCGGCCGATACGGATGCAGCGGGATCTGCAGCGGCCGGGGCATGACTGAAAAATGAACGGATCCGGGTCATTTCCCTGCAGGCAGCAGAACAGAAAAAAGATTATAAAAAGAGGACGCTTACAGGTACAACACCTGCAGCGTCCTCTTTGATGAAAGCGGATGTATTATTCGATCAGGGATTCCGCTCTGTTTCCAACCCCTTCTCAATCATGAAGAATGGTATCCTCCCGGCAGGAGAGAATGCCGGTAATCAGGGCGATAATCAGAATGACCAGCAGGAAGACCATGGGCTGATTCCAGGCACCGCTGATGTCGGCCAGCGCACCCATCAGGACCGGGCCGACCGCAGCCACGACGTAGCCGCCGCTCTGCGCAATTCCGGAAAGAGCGGCGGTTTCTTCCGCGTTCCTTCCCATACGCGCGAAGAACAGGAGGCAGAAGCTGAAGGTGCTGCCCATCCCCTGGGCATACAGGGCGAGCGCAAGGTAGATAAGGGGCAGGTTCGGGGCAAAGCAGTAAAGAAGGCATCCGGCGAGGTAGAGACTTCCGAGAATGACCATCATCCGTCTTGAAGTGAAACGGTGCGCCAGGAACGGCGCGAGCAGCGTGATCGGAAGACTGATGATCTGAAGGAAGGTCGCCGCGGCGGAGGCCTGATCCAGCGTATAGCCTCTGGACTGAAGGATCGAGGGCCCCCAGGCTGTCATGCAGTAGAACAGCGTGCTCTGGGTTCCGAAGAAAACCGTAAGCAGCCAGGTGCGGGGAGCGCGAAGAAGCCGGAACAGCGCTTTTCCGTCCGAAGACTGCAGATCCGGGCGCATGTCCTGACGGGAGGACAGCGGAATCCATACGCCGATCGCGGCTGCGGCAAACAGGGCCCAGACGCAAAGGGAGCCGCGCCATCCGAGCCCAAGATCCCGGGCGAAGAAGACGCTGGCGCCGATGGATAAAGCGGCGGTAACGGACATGGTGGTGGAATAGGCGCTGGTGGGAACCGTCGGGTTATCGTGGAACCATTGCTTGACCACGCTGATGAGCAGCACGTTTTCCATCCCGATGCCGATGCACAGGATTGCCGTTCCGGCAAAAAGGCCGGCGGTTCCGGTAAAGGAACGGATCAGCTCTCCGGAAAGCACGAGAATCAGGGAAAGAAGAATGGTCCGGCCCAGACCGATGCGGCTGGCGATCAGCGGCGAGAGGGCGCTGATAATGGCGAAGACCAGCATGGGAATCGTCGTCAGCATCCCGGCGGCGGTATTGGAAAGGCCGAGATCGGCACGGATCATTGTCGTCAATGTGCCGACGCCCGTGAAAGGCGCCCGCATATTGCAGGCAGTCAG
>CADBNG010000456.1 GCA_902795985.1 uncultured Lachnospiraceae bacterium | reverse complement strand
GCTAATGATGAACAAAAGATGCGTCCCCCTGTCACCCTTCGCTTTTCCGGCTCCCGAACTCCGAGATCAGCAGCCCTGCCATCGTCAGGGCCACGCCGAGCCATTCCATGGCGGAGAGCCGTTCGTCCAGAACCAGCATAGCGGTAATGACCGTTACGACGGGAGTCAGGTAGATATAAACACTGGTCGCGACGGCCCCCAGGATCCGCACGGAGCAGTTCCAGGTCAGGAAACAGACCGCCGAGGCGATCAGGCCGAGGAACAGGAGGTTCAGCAGGTATTTGGGCTGGGCCAGAAGGGACAGATCCGGCGAGAAGGAGAAAAAGCATACCGGGGGGATCATGAACAGGATTCCGTAGAAAAAGAACCGGCGGGTAATAACAACGGTGGGATAATCCGTTTTGCCGATGATCCGCATCAGGACCGAATAAACCGACCACGCGATGGCGGCCAGAAGCGCCAGCAGGTCGCCCCGCCAGCTGACGGATACGGCTTCACCGTTAAAGCTGATCAGGCAGACGCCGGCCATGGCGACAATAAAGCCGATAAAGAAAACGGCCCGAAGAGGCGCGGCCTTCCGCCAGACCAGATGAACGCCGATTGCCGTAAAGAACGGCGCGACGCAGATGATCACGCCGACGTTCGAAGCCTGGGTCATGGTCAGGGCCACGTTTTCCGCCAGATAATAAAAAGTGATCCCGGAAAGTCCGCACGCGGCGAACAGCAGTTCCTTTTTCCATCCCTGGGGCTTCATCAGACGGGGATGCATAAGGAAGAGCACCAGAAAGCCGATCACGAAGCGGATCAGCAGGATTTCGACCGGTTTAAAGCCGGTCAGCAGCACTTTGGTGGATATGTAAGTGGTTCCCCAGACCAGGATGGTGAAGATCGCCAGAAGATGGCCGGAGGCTTTGCTTTGGGAGAATTGCATTCAGGGCCTCGTGACGGCAGGCGTTTCCGACCGGTCCGCCTGCAAAACAGCGGCAGGTTTTCACAAACCTGCCGGATTAATCGGTTGAAATCATCGGGATCGGTGCGCCTTATTTCCGCATGGCTTTAATTTTTTCCTTCCATTTGGGGCTGACGCGGGAGGCAACACGGTGCATAAGCTTCTGCTGTGAAAAGCTGCGCTGGTATTTCCCTGTGAAATTCCGGTCCATCAGCTTGGAAATACAGTACATGACCTGTTCCGCCAGGACACAGACATCGTCGGCCTGTGTCGGAGGAATCTGATCGTTCTCCTTCAGGATCCATGCCCGGATATTCCCCTGCACTTCTTCGGTGCGGATCTGCGCGCAGTCTTTCAGAATTTCGTTCATATCATAACGTTCAGTCCGGTTCCAGATGACCAGGCGTCCGTCCTGAAGGTCGATATTGAACTGGTGGAATCCCATGTAGTTTTCATGCTCCGCTTCGTTCCGGTTGTGGAAGAGATAGAGGGTTCCGCCGGTTTTCAGGGTTTTCAGGCATTCCAGGATTCCCCGTACCGGCTGGAAGCAGTGGTCCAGGGCATTCTGGATCAGTACAACGGAGGCGGAACCGGGAGCATAGAAGCTGGAAAGGTATTCCACCATGGCGAATTCTATGGGAGGCAGGGGAAGTCCCTGCTTTTCGGCAATTTCGTTATAAAAACGGGCGAGAGGATCCACATAGTGAAGATCGATCTTCTTTCCGTCTATATAGGGGGCGTTGTGATAAGCCATTCCGCAGCCTACGTCCAGAACGGTGAAGTCCTCGTTCAGGACCGCCGGATCAAAATCTCCCAGGGGCTGCCCGATATCCGCGGTGGAGGACATCCGGGCAAGGGCGGAAGCGCGGTTGGCGGGATTGGACAGCCAGCCGTTCCAGAAGGCAATTTCATAGCTGACGCCTTCGATCCAGGCATCTATTTGTTTGTGACCAATTTCATAACTGGGTTGCATGGAAAAGTCCTTTCGTCGGATTAGTTATAAGGAAACGAAAATGCCGGTGAGCACGACGGCGGAAATCAGCAGGATCAGCCATAAGGCCAGCATAATGATGCCCAGGATAATGCCCGCCAGGGACATTTTGTAACCGCCGGCTCCGTTTTTGGATCGGTTCAGTCCCATAATGCCGAAAATGACGGCCAGAATGCTGGGAATAAGCAGGATGAAATCGAAGAAAATGCCGGCAATTCCCAGGGCCAGAGAGGCGATGGCAAAACCGTTGGTCTCTTTGGGCAGATCATATTCCGCATCGATATGGGAATCGGAGGAATAGCTGTCCGAATAAGAGGAACGGCCGGAAGCGCCGTACGACGAACCGGTATACTCTTTTTTATCCCGGCTTCCGGATCCCTTTTTCTCCTCCTGCTCATCAAAGGAAAAGGTTTCGACTTTTTTATCGAAGTCCGGGAAGATATCCTTGTTTTTGCCCTTTCCGGAGCCGGGCTCGAACGGGGATTCGCCGTTCGGATCCACATAGTTTGCCATGACATAGCCGCAGGCCGGACAGAATTTTGCGTTCGCGGCCATTTCGCTGCCGCAGTTGGGACAATAAGACATTTTTCGGTTGGGCGTCCTGATGGAGCGCCTTTTCTCCTTTTGTATTTGGAAGCAGGGGCTCGGCCCTTCTTTTTCCTTCGGTATGGATTCAGCCCTTCCGGATTCTTTCCTGTTATTCCAGTTTGGACCGGCAGTAGGACTCCGCGGTATAAATCGCTGCGCAGGGATTGTTGCCCAGAGCGCGGTCCTTGGCCACCAGTGTGGTGCACATGGCATCCGAATTGGCCATGAACAGGGAATCGTGGCCGACGCACAAACCCAGGATTATATTGAATTCGGTTCCTTCCTCATTCAGCAGCTTTGCCTGGGTGATGGGGTTGCACATGGGTTCGAATCCGCCGGGATGAATTTTTTCCTTATCGGTCATACCGATATCGCTCTTGTCATAGCCGCCGACTTTACACATGACGGTAGAAAGGTTGATCCCGTGTTTGCGGAACAGATCCGCTACGACTTTGGCTTCCTTTTTCAGGCCGCCGCAGAAGGCCATGCCGACTTTCTGGTAGCCCATCCGTTTGCAGAATTCAATGGTTTCCTTCAGGCGGGGCCACTGCAGATAGCCGTCCGCTTCCAGGGAAGCAGCCTTAATGGAAAACTCATTGGTATCCGGCTCCATGTAGTCCTTCAGGATATTATCCAGGTTTTCCCGGTTCTGCATGGGGCAGTTTTTCGGCAGATTTTCGAACTCGTGACGTTCACATGCGTGGACGGTACAGTTTGCACAGGTGTACATAAGGCACTTCCTCCTAAATTATAACACAAAAAACATCATTTATTGCTCGTAAGATCCCTCAGGAAGATCTTTTTTTACCAGATCGATAATGTCCTGAAAGCGGCCGGTGACGTATCCGAAACTTTTCCGGGCGTGGGGAAGACTGCATTTGGAGCAGTCTTTTACACCGTTCTTCAGAATCTTGTAGTTGCCTCCGCAGCGTGTCCCCAGGGCGTAAAGAGGGCAGTAGCAGAAAAGGCAGTTGAAATTTTCCGCATCCGGTGTCCGGTGGCAGGGAAAGAATTCACATTTTTTGTTCTGAAAGAAAGAATAGTTTTTTTCTTCCCAGTATTCTTTTTCGTTGTTGTCCATACAGGGTCCTTTCGTCATGCATTCGGATTTATGGTTGGGCCGGAGCGCGGCCTGGGGTACCGGATTCGTAAAATGGCTGGTTCAGCTGCTCAGCCGCAGAGACCGTTTCAGGTATCATTAATATATCACTAATGCCGGATGCATACCACCAGGAAATACCGGAGCGGATGCCGTATCAGGTATTCGAAAAAAGGGAGGAAGTTTGAAAAAAAGGAATAATAAAGCTGTCCGCCGGTGCATGGACCCGAAGGGGACTGTCCCCAACGGACCGGCTCCGGAAGGGACGGAGGAAGGGGGCGAAGGGGACTGTCCCCTTTGGAACAGGGGGCGAAAGGGACTGTCCCCTTTGAAAAAAAGCTGCCTGTCCGGCAGGAGCGGAACAGGCAGCGGTATAAGGAGAGCAACAATGCAAATCGTTCAGTCGGCGAACAAGGGGGTGGAAAGATAGCGGTCACCGGTGTCCGGGAGAAGGACAACGATGTTTTTGCCTTCGTTTTCCGGACGTTTGGCCAGCTCGATGGCAGCCCAGGCGGCGGCTCCGGAGGAAATGCCTACCAGGACGCCTTCTTTGCGGCCGATCAGGCGGCCGGTATCGAAGGCATCTTCGTTCTCCACCGGGATGATTTCGTCATAGATGCCGGTATCCAGCACTTCCGGGACGAACCCGGCGCCGATGCCCTGGATTTTGTGGCTTCCGGCCTCTCCTTTGGAAAGCACCGGGCTGGTGGCCGGTTCTACGGCTACGATTTTCACTTCCGGCTTCTTTTCTTTTAAATATTTGCCCACGCCGGTCAGGGTGCCGCCGGTACCGACGCCGGCCACGAAGAGATCGACAGCGCCGTCGGTGTCTTCAAAGATTTCCGGGCCGGTGCTGAGATAATGGGCCTTCGGATTTGAAGGATTGGTAAACTGGGAAGGAATAAAGCTTCCCGGGGTTTCAGCAGCCAGCTTTTCGGCGGTTTCAATGGCGCCTTTCATTCCCTTCGCACCGTCGGAGAGTACCAACTCGGCGCCGTAGGCTTTCATCAGCTGGCGGCGTTCCACCGACATGGTGTCCGGCATGACGATGATAATGCGGTAGCCCTTGGCTGCGGCGATGGAAGCCAGACCGATTCCGGTGTTGCCGCTGGTGGGTTCGATAATGACCGAACCGGGGGTTAAGCGGCCGTCGGCTTCCGCGTCTTCAATCATGGTGCGGGCAATCCGGTCCTTCACCGAACCGGCGGGGTTTAAGTATTCCAGTTTTGCCAGAATACGGGCTTTCAGACCATATTCTTTTTCAATATGCGTGAGCTCGACAAGGGGGGTGCGACCGACCAGCTCAGAGGCAGAGGTGTATATTTTTGCCATGACTTTTTCCTTTCTTTTTCGTGTACATTGCTTTCCCCGATATAGAGGATGCTTTAACAATAATAGGAAGTTTTCCCTCTCTTTTCAATAGCGGATCATTTCGCGGCGTCGAAAGCCTGGGAAAGATCCTCAAGGATGTCGTCAATGTGCTCGCAGCCGATGGAAAGACGGATGGTGTTCTGCCCGATTCCCTGATCGGCCAGCTCCTGATCGGTCAGCTGGGAATGCGTTGTGGAGGCCGGATGGATGACCAGACTCTTGACGTCGGCTACATTTGCCAGTATCGAGAATATCTTCAGATTGTCGATAAAACGGAAGGCCTCGTCCCGGCCGCCTTTGATGTTGAAGGTGAAGATACTGGCGCCTCCGTTCGGAAAATAGCGCTCATAGACGGCGTGATCCGGGTGATCCGGAAGAGACGGATGATGCACTTCTTCCACCTGGGGATGGTTTGCCAGAAATTCAACGACTTTTTTCGTATTTTCCGCATGGCGGTCCAGACGAAGAGGGAGGGACTCGATGCCCTGCAGAAGGAGAAAAGCATTGAACGGCGAGATGCAGGCGCCGGTATCTCTTAAAAGGATGGCCCGGATATAGGTGACAAAAGCCGCGGGACCGGCCGCTTCCGTAAAGGCCACTCCGTGATAGCTGGGATTGGGGCTGGCAATGTTCGGGTATTTTCCGTCGGTGCTCCAGTCATAGGTCCCGGCTTCCACAATAATGCCGCCGAGCGTGGTACCGTGTCCGCCGAAGAATTTGGTGGCGGAATGCACAACGATATCGGCTCCCCGGTCGATGGGACGGACCCAATAGGCCGCGCCGAAGGTATTGTCCACAACCAGAGGAATCCGGTGGCGGTGGGCGATCTCTGCCAGCGCTTCGATATCCGGAATATCACTGTTCGGATTGCCCAGTGTTTCAATATAAACGGCTTTTGTGTTCGGACGGATCGCTTTTTCCACCTCTTCCAGGTTATGGGCGTCCGCGAAGGTGGAGTCAATGCCGTATAAGGGAAGAGTATGGGCCAGAAGATTATAGGAGCCGCCGTAAATGGTCTTCTGCGCGACAATATGCTCGCCGGCCCTGGCAAGGGCCTGGACCGTATAGGTAATGGCAGCGGCGCCCGAGGCAACTGCCAGCGCAGCCGTGCCGTTCTCAAGGGCGGCAACACGTTTTTCCAGTACATCCTGTGTGGAGTTGGTCAGACGCCCGTAGATATTGCCGG
>CADBNG010000455.1 GCA_902795985.1 uncultured Lachnospiraceae bacterium | reverse complement strand
GCGACTACTGACGTACTCGCGCGGTCTTCACGCTCCTTTGGCTGATGCCGCCGGGAACGTACAGGCCCTTTGATCTGGCTGTGGCAGCTAAAAAGGGAGAGGCGGAACAGGTAAAAAACAAGGCCGGGTATCTGAAAGAAGTAAGGCAAGAAAGCCACTGTCCTGTTCGAGAAGCGGACGGGGTATGTCTGATGAGAGACGAGAAAAACGATAAATTGATTTCACAGAAGATGATTTGCCAATGATTACCTGGCGGTAATGCGGACATCCCGCCTTTTGCAAAAGTATTGCGGGAATAAAGTATTGCAGGAATAATCAGCGGCGTGTAAAATAAATCTGTTATAAAAGTCTGTTCGGAGGAAGAAACAATGGAGATTATCAAACAGAGAAACGAAGGAGAACTGACGGTCCAGGTTATCGGACGGCTGGACACGACGACTGCCCCGGAACTGGATGCCGCCCTGGCACCGGAATATGAAGGCCTGACGGATCTTACCTTTGATCTGGAGGGACTGGAGTACATTTCATCCGCCGGCCTGCGGGTTCTTCTTTCCGCTCAGAAGATCATGAACAATCAGGGGAAAATGCAGGTTAAGAACGCCCAGGAAACCGTCCTGGAAGTTTTTGAAGTCACCGGCTTTTCGGATATCCTTACGATCGTCTGACAGAAAGGAATGCTATGCCGAAACGATCGATACGGGAAATGACCCGGCTTCAGCGGAGCAGGAATTCTCTTTCCGGCAAGGCGTTTCACGCGATTTTTTTTCTGATTCTTATTCTTGGCGCGGCAGCGATCCTGTTCGGGTTTTATCTGTACACCAACTCCCTGCGCAGGGAGTATGCAACGGAGGCCTGGCATCTGGCAAGGGTCACCGCTGCCGCCGTCGATAATGACACCGTTATTAAAAAAGCGGAGGAAGTCCTGGCACTCTACGAGAGGGAGGATCCGCCGGCAACCGAAGAAGAGTACCTGGCGCTGCGGGACGCAGACTACGATGACGTCCGGCAGGTTCTTCAGCGTATTCAGGAGGAGTTCGGCGCGTCTTCCGTCTATTTTGCTGTTCTCGATTCCGAAAAAATGGGAATGGTTTATCTCATCGATTCGGGGGAAGGCGCGTATTACTGCCCGCCGGGCTTTTTTGAGGAGCTGGAAGCGCAGGAGATTTCCGTTTATCTGAACGGGGGCCGGATCAATGCCTTCGACGCCATGTTCGGCGACAGTACCCCGACCCCGGCTGCGGTATCCGATACGGAGGAATGGGGCTATCTCTGCACCGCCGCGCAGAAGATCTCCGGGGAAGGCCGTTACACGATTCTGAGTTTTGTCGATATGGATATGAACCATATCGTTGCGGTTACCAGGACTTTTCTCCTGCAGTACATTCTGCTGCTTCTTATTGTGGCGTTTATTCTCGGCTTTTTCATGCTGCGGCATCTGAAAAAGACCGTGGTAACGCCGCTGAACCAGCTTTCCGATGCGGCGGCCGCCTATACAAAAGCCAGGAGGGACCGGAATAACGAAGGGCATCATTTTGAACTGCTGGAAATCCGCACCGGGGACGAAATCGAGCAGCTGGCGCTGACCATGAAAGACATGGAGCACGATCTCGGCGCCTATATGGCAAACCTGACCAGGGTTACGGCGGAAAAGGAACGGATCAGCACGGAACTGGATGTGGCAAGCCGGATCCAGGAAGGCATTATCCCGCATATTTTCCCGGCTTTTCCGGATCGGAAGGAATTTGATATTTACGCTTCCATGACTCCGGCGAAGGAAGTCGGCGGAGATTTTTATGATTTCTTCCTGCTGGACGAGGATCATCTGGCCCTGGTTATGGCCGATGTTTCGGGCAAGGGGATCCCGGCGGCGCTGTTTATGATGGCGTCCAAGATCCTGATCAACAATTTTGCCCAGATGTATAAGGATTCGCCCGCGAAGATCCTGTCGATCGTCAACGAGCAGATCTGCCGGAACAATCCCGCCGAGATGTTCGTCACGGTCTGGCTGGGAATCCTGGAGCTTTCCACCGGAAAGATCCGGGCGGCCAACGCCGGGCATGAGTATCCGGCGGTCCGGCGCGAAGGCGGAAAATTTGTGCTTTTCCAGGACCGGCACGGCTTTGTCCTTGGCGGCATGGAAGGCATGAAGTATATGGAATATGAGTTCGAACTGCGCCCCGGAGACCAGCTGTTCCAGTATACGGACGGCGTAACGGAGGCCGCGAACGGGTCGGACGAGCTGTTCGGGACCGGCCGGCTGCTGGAAGCGCTGAATGCCGAGGAGGATGCCGCCCCGGACCGGATTCTGGAAAATGTTCACAGCGCGATCCGGGAGTTTGCGGGAAGCGCGGATCAGTTTGACGATATTACTATGATGTGTATCTCCTGGCATGGGAAGGATCAGTAAAGAAAAGAACATTAAAGAGAGGTTTCGCGATGATGGAAGTATCGGGAGAAAAATATGAAGACCGGATCCTGCTGAAATTAACGGGAAGAATCGATTCCGACAACGCCGGCGAGGCGGAAAAGGCCGCGGCGGCCATTCTGGAAAACGGCAACGGCCTGCCTCTGGTTGTGGACGCGAAGGATCTGAATTACATTTCCAGCGCTGGCCTGCGGATGCTTCTTCATCTGCGGAAGGACCATCCCGACATGACGATTACCCAGACGTCGTCGGAAGTCTATGAGATCCTGGACATGACGGGCTTTACCCAGATGATGACGGTGGAGAAGGCCTATAAAGTCATTTCGGTGGAAGGCTGCGAAAAGATCGGTCAGGGCGCGAACGGTACGATCTACCGGATCGACCGGGACAACGTGGTGAAAGTCTACAACAACCCGGATTCGCTGGAAGACATCCGCCATGAGCGGGAGGTTGCCCGCATTGCCCTGATCCTGGGCATCCCGACGGCCATTTCCTACGATATCGTCAAGGTCGGGGACAGCTACGGCTCTGTTTTTGAGCTTCTGAACGCCTGTTCCTTTTCAAAAATCCTCGCGGAAGAACCGGAAAAGCTGGACTGGTGCGTAAAGGAATACATCCGCCTGCTGAAGAAAATTCACCGTACGGTGGTCCCGGAAGGGCAGCTGCCGGATATGAGGGAAACCGCTCTGGGATGGGCGGAATTCATGAAGGATTATCTTCCGGAGGCTCCGGCGGAAAAGCTTCTGGAAATGGTCCGCGCCATCCCGAAGGATCCTCATATGATCCACGGGGATTATCATACCAAGAACGTGGAAAAGGTGGGAGACGAAGTCCTCCTGATCGATATGGACACCCTGGCGGTGGGCCATCCGGTTTTTGAACTGGCGTCCATGTTCAACGCCTTTGTGGGCTTTTCGGAATGCGATCCGAATAGGGTGCTGGAGTTTCAGGGCTTTCCGCAGGAAACATCCCTTGAATTCTGGAAGAAATCCCTGGCGGCGTATCTGGGAACCCGGGATCCGGAACAGATCCGCGCGGTGGAAGACCGGTCGCGGATTCTGGGATATACCCGGCTGATCCG
>CADBNG010000454.1 GCA_902795985.1 uncultured Lachnospiraceae bacterium | reverse complement strand
TAACCCAGAAGACGCAGGGATATTTCAAAATGCCTTTCCAATGGGAATCGGCGATGATTGCGCCGCACAGCATCAGGCCAAGCGGTGAAGCCATTGCCCCCAGCGTTCCCATCACATCATCGACAATTTCCGGCAGGGGAAGCTGTGTAACGTACAGGAAAAAACCGATAAACACAGCAACAACCGGTTCGCACAGGAACTTTTTGATCAGCTCTTTCCGGCTCATATGCGCCGTGCCGTCTCCCAGCGTCAGCGGGGCGCCCCCATAAAAAGCCACCCGGATCGGCAGGGTAAATACCACATAATACATCAGGCCGTGCGAACCATACAGTTCACTGACCACGCCAAACCCGAAAAACGTGAAATTGGTAAATACCAGCGCAAACCGGGCCGAACGGGCAATTCCGTCTTTACCCATCCGGACGTAGACGAACTGGCCGATCCCGAAAGCAATGGCAATCAGAACAACCGCCAGTGCCAGAATCTTCGGAAAATTAATAAGTTCCTCCATGGAAAATCCGAAGCCGCGGAACGAATTGATGATCATGCAGGGCAGCGGGACCGCCATCACAAACCGGGTAAGCGTCCGGTCAAAGCCATCCTGCATGACCCGGAGCTTACGGGCGGCGACGCCGATGAAAATATAAATAATGATTTTCAGCGAAAGAAAAAGAACCGTCATGATCGTGAATAGGCGGAATAATCTGTCGCTTCCGCCGGACTGTTTTTGGATTCAACTTTACAATAATAGTGTATTCCCGGGGAAAAGTAAAGAATTGAAAAAGAAGGAGAACGCCGGAATGCCTTCTCCTTCTTCTTTATTTTTTATTGAATCAGCTGCCGTCAGCCTGCTTCCCGCTTCGGCAAGCTCCCTTTTGCCTGTCGGGCAGCAGACGGTTTCCGTTCAGAGTCAGGCCCGGAACTGTACCGATCCCGGCAAACCGCTCAGTATCTCTTCCGCCGCCGCGGTCGGAACCTTGTTGTCATCCGTTACAACGGCGCCGGGCGTCGTATTCGGATGCTGGGAAGAATAGACCAGGTCAATCATAAAGATTACAAGCAGTATGATGGCAACAGCGCGAACGATTTTCTCATTCACTTTACAGATCAGGAAATCAAAGAACGGCGCGATCAGGTAAACCACCAGCATGCAGGCAATGCCAAAAACGATCAGTCCTTCCGCACAGACTCTTCCGTTAATATTAAGGAAATATCCGTCATAGGACCACCATCTCTGGTGATAGGCATTCTCCAGCATTACCGCAGCCAGATATTCGATGGTTCCGCACAGAACGACCGAAACGATCAGCTCGAGAACCGGCGTCTTACGGAAACGGCTGCAGATCAGCAGCGCGATCAGTCCGCCGGTACCATAAACCGGAAGCCAGGGACCGTGAAGCATTCCGCGGTTGACGACAACGCCGTCGTTGACAATATAAAACAGCATTTCCCACGCCCAGCCGACAAAGCAGAACAGGAAGAACAGAAGGATAACCGTCCAGACGGTGTAACTCCGGGTATAGGTAAACGGAATATTCAGCTTGAACTTTGCTTCCTGCCAGAGCGGGCTCAGACGCAGCGGATAGACCTTCCCGTCACGGGAAGCAATCTTTCGTTCCACCTGAAGCCGTATGCCTTCCAGCTCATCGAATTTCTTCTTTTCCGAAAACTTCCAGAGCCAGATGGAAAGCCATTTATTGATTTTTGCGCGGACACCGGTCAGCTTCATCTCGTTTTCGAGCAAAATGGTCTGCTGGTCCACGACGTCAAAATAAGTTTCGTAAAGTGTAATCTTGTCTCCGATCTCGTAAAGATAGGTATCATTCATAAGCTCGGAGCCGGGAATGCCCTGCTCTTTGGCCAGACCGCGAAGATAGGCATAATACTCCGTACGGCAGGCTGTACGGTAGCTGAAGCCGTAGAACGCGTCAGAAAGGCCTACCGTAAAGACTGAAAGAACATACCATCCGATGAAGGAAAGGTCATAAACAAAAGCTTCCCATTTATGGCCGTTCATCATCTTACGGGATAAGGTCAGCGCTTCAAAGCCTTTGACGCTGGGGTTCTCCGCAACGATAAACGGAACCGCATAGTAAGAATAATGTTTAATAAAGAATCCGACGATCGTCAGGCTCCACAGGAAGTTGAAGAACCGCATCATGAACATCGTCCATGCTGCGCGGAACCACTGGCGGACCCGGCCGAAATGGAATACATCCAGGAACGGAGTCTTCTCATAAGTACGGGCTTCCAGGAACATCCGGCGCATCATGGCCGAATACAGGTTCATCAGCAGGATCCACACGGCCGCAATGATCAGAACAGTGATCAGGATCAGAAGGACCCCTGCCGCTGTTTTGGATTTCGTCATGCTGAAGAGCCCCCCGGCGATGACGACAAAGAGTTTTCCGGAAGCAACGGAATTCACAACGCTGGCGAGAACACCGTTTCTGCGGCCAAGGGCGGTATTGTCCGTATCGGTTTCCGTGAACTGGGTATGAAGGCGTTCCGAAATCGCCTCGCCGAGCTCAAAATTACCGGTGGCCAGCTGAGTGTAGACATCGTTGATCCCGAGAATGGAAGGATTCGCGTCCTTGGCGAGGGACGTATAATCCTTAATCTCAAGGAGCGCAGTAGACTGAACGGCTTCTGTTCCGAAGAACGCCATTATGATGCCCAGAAACATCAGCAGCAGATAATGCCGGTGGAAAGATCGTTTCCCTGCCTGCTTCAATTCTTTTCGATTCATGTTTGCACCCTCAAAGAATGATTTGTTTTTGACACTTTATAATACCCGATAATGAAAAAAACATCAACCTTTGAGCGATTGTGGTTTAACTTTTCAGGGTTTTAACAGAATGCGGAATCCGAAATGAGATCCGGTTATAACAGTAAAACAAAAATTCAGGGCTGTTCGTCGATCTTCTTCTCTGACGAACAGCCCTACCAATGAATTTCCAGAAGTTTCACTGTATAACCTCCTTTTATTTTGTTAACTTCCTTAATACTTTCTCTCCAAGATCCATTTATATAAACTCTTGCGAGATTCAGGAATTAAGGTGGAAGCTAACTATTTCATTGGACCGTACCTCCTTTTCAGGATTTTCACTTTCATTTTTTCTTTAATTTCGACTTGAAAGTGTTTTTGTTTAAATCCTTTTCTTTTGTTACCTGAATTGTACGACAATTCACCGGATCCGTCAACACCTCCCGGTTATTTTTTGCATTACTTTTTGGTTAATAACCTGGCTCATCTGTACGCGCAGTTCCATCAGGCTGACTGTCTGTACCGGTGCGTCAGAAATCCCTCCTGCAGAACATTCAAAAAAACAGACCCGCGCGGGATCTGTTTTGTCCGGTTAAAGATCCAGGAGGCCGGGAAGAAGTTCCACGGTCATGATTCCCTTTTCGATATCCACTGAGCGAATGCACTGCTCTATCGCCGGAATAAGGATTTCCTTTCCTTCCGCCGGTTTGACGATATACACGTCATTCGCCCCGGTCTGCAGGACATCGGTCAGGATCCCCAGCAGTTTCCCCGTTTCATCGAAGACCTGCATTTCCAGAAGATCGCCGATATAATACTCCCCTTCTTCCAGCGGAACGGCATCCTTCCGGTCCACATAGATATCACAGCCCTTGATTTTCTCCGCGTCTTCGATCCGGTCAATCCCCTCAAAACCCAGGATGACCATATTTTTGAAATACCGGACCGAACGGACCGTCAGCTTGCGCCGCCCGTGTTTTTCGTCTAGATAGACTTCCTTCAGCAGGGAAAAACGGTGAATATCATCCGTAGAGGGGAAGGCTTTGACCTCCCCCTTTAATGCATGCGTATTGGTAATCGTTCCGACCCTGAGATACTGTTCCATTACTCTTCCATGATCTTCACATTGACTTTTTTCTCACTGCCCGTCGATGCAGCCTTGACCACAGCACGGATCGATTTCGCGATACGTCCCTGTTTCCCGATGACCTTGCCCATATCCGAAGGTGCGACCTTCAGTTCTACGACAAGGGCGTCCTCTTCTTCTCGTTCAGTGACAACGACTTCATCGGGGTTTTCCACCAAAGAACGCGCGATAAATTCCACTAATTCTTTCATGTATACTCCGTTTCTGCCAGCGCAGGCATTGGCGTGTTACTTTTCAATTCCTGCAAGCTTGAAGATCTTCGCGACCGTCTCTGTGGGCTGGGCACCGTTGTTCAGCCATTTCTTCGCAGCTTCTTCGTCAACCGAGAAAACGCTCGGCTCCTGGTTGGGATCATACTTTCCGATCTCTTCGATAAACCGGCCGTCACGCGGGGATCTTGCGTCGGCGACGACAATACGATAGTACGGAGATCTTTTCTTTCCCATTCTCTTCAGACGAATTTTTACAGCCATTTCTAATTTTCCTCCATTATCATTGAATTATATTTATGTTCAGAATGCTGACATTCCAATACAACCGGTTAAAACGGGAAACCGCCAAAGCCGCCGAAGCCGCCCATCATGCCTTTTTTGCCTTTGCCCTTCATCATGCCGGGCATTTTTTTCATCATTTTCCGGGTCTGGTCAAACTGCTTGATGAAGCGGTTGACCTCGTCCATCGAAAGGCCGCAGCCTTTGGCAATCCGCTGCTTCCGGGAAAGATTGATCAGATCCGGATTTGCCCGCTCTTTCGGGGTCATCGACTGAACGATCGCTTCCTTCCGGGCCAGGTCTTTTTCATCGATCATCGCGTCGATGTCCTTCACCTTTCCGCCCATGCCCGGCAGCATGCCCAGAATGCTGCTGATGCCGCCCATCTGCTTTACCTGGCTCATGCTGTCCAGATAATCATTAAAGTCAAAGGAAGCCTTTTTGATTTTTTCCGCCAGCTGCGTCGCTTTGGCTTCATCCACGGAGGCCTGCGCTTTTTCAATCAGGCTGAGGACATCCCCCATTCCGAGAATACGCGAAGCCATGCGGTCCGGATAGAACGGCTCCAGATCTTCGGCTTTCTCGCCCATTCCGACGAACAGGATCGGCTTGCCGCAGACCGCCCGGATGGAAAGCGCCGCGCCGCCCCGGGAATCGCCGTCCAGTTTTGTGAGGATCACACCGTCGATCCCGACTTCACGCTCAAAGGCTTCGGAGACGTTGACAGCGTCCTGACCGGTCATGGCGTCCACGACAAGGATGGTTTTGTCCACTGTCAGCGCTTCCCGGATCTGCGCCAGCTCCCGCATCATGTCTTCATCGATATGAAGCCGGCCGGCCGTGTCGATCAGCATGACGTTGTATCCTTTGGCCTTCGCGTGCTCATAAGCCGCTTTCGCGATATCCACCGGGGACTGTTTATCACCCATGGAAAAAACGTCCACTCCGACTTTAGCCGCATTAACCTCCAGCTGGGTAATGGCGGCAGGACGGTAAACGTCGCAGGCTACCAGAAGCGGTTTTCTCCCCTGTGAGAGGAATTTGGACGCGAGCTTCGCGGTCGTCGTTGTTTTTCCGGCGCCCTGCAGACCGGCCATCATAATGACCGTGACCTCGTTGGAAGGTTTCAGGCCGATGTCCGTATTCTCCGATCCCATCAGCTCGACCAGTTCATCGTTCACCAGTTTGATGACGGTCTGGCCGGGATTCAGGCCTTCCAGGACATCGGATCCGACGGCTTTCTCCTGAACGGATTTGGTGAACTGGCGGACCACTTTGTAATTGACGTCCGCTTCAAGAAGGGCCATCTTGACTTCCTTCATGGCGGACTTGACGTCCTCTTCGGTCAGCCGTCCCTTGCCCCGCAGCTTTTTGAATACATTCTGAAGTTTTTCGGTCAAGCTTTCAAAAGCCATTACAATTCCTCCAGCATTTCGTCGATGGTTTTTCTCACCGTTTCCAGATCCGCCGGCTCTTTCTGTGCCGCCGCTCGGATCCTTTCGGCTTTCTCCCTGAGCTGCAGGAAGCGTTCCATCAGATGAAGGCGCTGTTCAAAGTCCTCCATGGATGCGTTGCACCGCCGGATAATGTCATGTACTCCCTGGCGCGAAATACGGGCCTGCTCCGCCGCCTCCGCCAGTGAAAGATCCTCAAAAACGACGGATTCATAAATCTTCCGCTGGTGTTCGGTGAGCAGCTCCCCGTAAAAGTCATATAAAAGGGTATTTTTCACAAATCGTTCCATGACACTTGTGCTATATTACACGAAGCGGAACGACCTGTCAAGTAAAAAAACTTTACAGCAGAATCACATTACCATTCTTTCTGCTTTATTCTGCCACAGCCAGATCAAAGGGCCTGTACGTTCCCGGCGGCATCAGCCAAAGGAGCGTGAAGACCGCGCGAGTACGTCAGTAGTCGC
>CADBNG010000453.1 GCA_902795985.1 uncultured Lachnospiraceae bacterium | reverse complement strand
CTCCTCTTCTGAAGCGGATCTCAAACCTTGCCCAGTCTTTTTCGGTAAGTCCGTAAGTGTTTGAATTGATCAGCAGAGGAGATACCAGGGGGTAACCCGGGAAAAGATGCTCCGCCAGGAACACGAGCCATTCTTTAAAGCCGCCCGGATCAAGGATCAGGCCGCTTAACAGATAGTATTCTGTCAGGAGCACCTTCATGCGGAAGGCTCCCGGTTTTTTTACCATGGAAGGATAGGCTTCGCGGATACCTCCGCTTATCATTTCGGAGATCACGCGCCGTTCTTTCCGATCAATCCGGATCAGCTCCAGCTGGTGCGACTGCCGGATATCCCTGTTCAGCACGTGACGGCAGCAGAATACATCCATAGCCGCTTCATATCGGAAATGTCTGCCCAGAGCAACGGTCTCGCTCTCATGAGCGCAGATATGATAGACCAGTGCATGAGCGCAGCAGTCGAGGCTGTAGTGGCCGAGAAAGCCGGCAAGGTAAGCAATGGCGATCTGCTTTTCTTCTCGGCTGCGGCAGCACAGGTCATGATACAGGAAACGCAGGAAAGCGCCGGTCTGCTGTATATGCATGATGCGGCCGGTCGTCATGTTGTTTTCCCGAATCCATTGAGGCAGAGAATAGAAGAAAATATCCGGTCCGGCCAGACCGGTATTGTAGGCGGCAGGGTGCTCCTTCACGGCACGGCGGACCAAACAGTCTTCTGTGCGGTGGAAGGCAGCGATGCCGCAGGCATAGTGAGTTAAAAAGGCGGGCATGGGTTACGTATCTCCTTTTTCTGTGGTATACTTTGGATTATATCACAGATTTTGCTGCATTTGCCGGCGGGACCGGTCCTGCAGATTGAAAAATCTGAACAGTATCTCTGCCGCATCGTTTGCGGCATATGATCGGAGGAAAAGACCGGGTTATGAGGAAAGCGGAAGGATTTATGAGGGGAATCAATCTCGGGGGATGGCTTTCCCAGTTTGATTCAGACAGCAGAGAGTATTTTGATACATTTATAACAGAACAGGATATCAGGACGATCGCTTCCTGGGGTCTGGATCATGTGCGGCTTCCGGTTGATTATGTGCTTCTGGAAGATGAAGAAGGCAGTCCGAAAGAGGAAGGATTTGCGTATATCGATCAGTGCCTTGCCTGGTGCCGGACCTTCGGGCTGCATCTGGTGCTGGATCTTCACAGGACCTTCGGCTATACCTTTGATCCTCTTGTAAAGGACATCGACCGGGAAGCATTTTTCAGAGACAGGGCTTTGCAGGAGCGTTTTTTCACACTCTGGGAAAGGATCGCCCGGCGGTATGCAGCCGAATCGGACCGGACAGCGTTTGAATTGCTCAATGAAGTAGTATCACCTGCCATTGCCGGAGAATGGAACGGGATCTCCCGGGAAGCGGTGCGCCGGATCCGCAGGTACGCCCCGAATGTCCGGATCCTGATCGGCGGAGTGTGCTATAACAGTGTGACCGGTGTTCCGCTGCTGGATCCGCCGGCGGATGACGGCATCATTTATAATTTCCACTGCTATGAGCCGATGCCGTTCACCCATCAGAAAGCCTACTGGCTGGAAGGGGCGGAAAATGATCCGGACGTGGAGTATCCGGACAGTCTGGACCACTATCGGCGGATGGCGGAAAAAAAGGGCGGAGCATGGGGAGGAGCGATCCTCGATCCGGACCTTCACGGTACGGGGGAGGATTTCTTTGTAAACCTGTTCCGGCCGGCCCTGGAGGCAGCGGAAAGATACCAGGTACCGCTTTACTGCGGAGAATACGGGGTGATCGACCGTGCGAGTGCAGAAAGTACCCTGAGATGGTACCGCGATATTCATGCCGTGTTTGAAAAGTACGGGATCGGAAGGGCTGCCTGGACCTACAGGGAAAAAGATTTCGGCCTTACCGGCGGGCATTATGACGGGATCCGGCGGGAACTGCTGGAATGCCTGTAAGTCTTTCCTCCTCCGCCGGCTTTGTGTGATCACAGAGCATTCCGGCAAAAAGTTTTCATCTGTGAATTCCGAAAGAACCGGTTGCATCCGAAAGAAAAAGTGTGTATGATATTATCACAATTGCGAATAATTATTCACGGAGGATAATGCTATGAAAAAACAGGCGGCTGCTTTGCTTCTTTGTTCTGCACTTGCTTTTACCGGCGCTGCAGGAACGATGACATCATTTGCCGGCGAGGCCGGGGAGGATATTACCCTGACACTCTGGTACTGGACCAACAGTATACAGGATGAGCTTCTGGCAAAGGTTCCGGAAGTATTCCCGGGAGTGACTATTGATGCGCAGAAGGTATCTGCGGATGATATTGAAGAGAAGATCAATACGACCATTGCAAGCGGCGGAGAACTGCCGGATCTTCTGGCCATGGATGACTGGATCGCCAACCTTTTGCAGTATGAAGACAGCTTTGTCAATCTTTACGACGCACCCTGCAATGCGGGAGAGATGCAGGATGAGTATGTAGAATGGAAATGGAAAAAAGCCGAATCCGTGAACGGAAAACTGATCGGTCTTCCGATGGATATCGGTCCGACCTGCATGTTCTACAATGCGGCACTGTTTGAAGCGGCGGGACTTCCCACCGATCCGGACGAAGTGGCGGAGCTGATGCCGACATGGGAGGCAGCTTTTGAGGCGGCGGAAAAACTGCAGGAAGCCACTCCGGAAGTGAAAATGTTCGATTTCCTGGGCCATGTTTATGTATCGGCTCTCGGCCAGCAGACAGAGCTTCTGATCGACAGAGAAGGCAATTATGTGGCGGACCAGGATGCGAACAAGAACGCGTTCATGATCGCGGCGGCAGCGAAGCCTTATGTTTACGGCGGTTCCTCCGAGTGGGATCCCGAGTGGGCAGCAGCTCTGAACAATCATGACGTTGCCGCATTCGTAGGCGCTGTATGGATGAACCCGGAACTGATGAGTGCTGCTCCGGATACAGCGGGCGAGTGGCGGGTCACAGCG
>CADBNG010000452.1 GCA_902795985.1 uncultured Lachnospiraceae bacterium | reverse complement strand
CTGGTATGCCTCCGGGGACGATCTCCGGGAGCCGTTCCGCGAATTATTCGCGGGCAGGACGGAGGATGAGGAAGACGGGGATATCCCCTTCTGACGGTTGAATAGACCGGATGCGCAGGAATAAGCCCATCCGGTTTTTTGTATAAAAACAAACAAAGGACGATACATTATGACTGAAACCAGTTTTTGGGGCTATGAATCCATTTACGGCAGCCGTGAACCGCGGTATCAGGAACCCTGCGACGCCGATATGCGAGACGCCCTGAATTATCTCTGCGCGAGAGTAAGACGTTCCGGAGACTTCTGGAACGCGCTCCGGACAGCCTCCTCAATGTACGGCGTGAATTACAACGATCTGCGTTCAAATTTCGAGAAACGGAAAAAAGCAGGAATAAAACGCAGCGCTGAAAAAAGGAACGCCGGTAAAAAGTGGTATGCGGTGCGTTATTCTTCCGGTCAGGCCTTCAATGAAGACGATGCCGAATGGATTTATCTTCAGGAGACATCGCCAGAACAGGCAAGGAACAGCGTTATCAGAAAAAAAGGCGGCGCCGGGAATGAATTGGCGTTCGGAATCTGCATGTCTTTCAAAACGCGCGATGAGGCGCGGAAATATACTGAAGCCTGGGACAGGGAACACATGATCCGTCAGCTCCCCCTTTTCAGGCTTGGATAACCGGACGAAGAAAGGAACCGATATGTATAACGATTTGATTGAAAATTCCGCCGCAATGCTTTCCGGAAAGACCGGATGGGCATATGAGCGGTCCGTTGAGTATATTGAAGACATCATCTTCAACAGCAGCGTTGATATTCCCGGATTTCTTGCTTCGGTGAAAGACGGAGCTTTCAGTATGCTTCCTCCCGCACGCATCCGGAAAGGGGAGAAAAAGGCGGCAAGAAGGGATCTCTGGAAAGCTCCTTTATGGGTGCAGGAATCCAGGATCACAGGTCTGACCAGAGACGAATGCGACAGGCTGTATGAAGCGCGCCGGGATTTTTTCTGCAGGAACCATTCCTTTGAGGAGCGCGCAGAGGCTGAATCCATTCTGGATCGGGTCTGGCTGGCCATGGACAAAGAACAGCGCCGGCATTACTGCAGAGTAAACGAATTCGGCATCTGGGATACCGGGAGAAAGGATCTCATGTACGGATTTGTGTCGAAACAGGCGAAAAGGGAGAAATACTGGAAACGGCGCCTTCAGGACGAGCTTGCCTATGAAGGAGTGAAGGCGCTCAGCATCCATTGATGATTTCCATATAAGTGAAAAATCGCAGGCTGAGCAGCAGCCCGGCAGGGAACAGAGAATCGGATAACCGGTTCTCTGTTCTTTTTATAAGGAAACAATACAAGGAGGAAAAGCAATGACGATTGAAATTATACAAACCGTACTGCCGCTGTTATTTGCCGGACCGGATGAAAATCCGGATAATGATTCCGGAGAATGCGGGATCTGGGACGAACGTTTGAGAAAAGAGCTTCGCGAATGCGAGATGATCTGTGATCACGCCGGCATCAGGACGGGGAAGGTCACCCGGATCAGGATCAATCCACGGATGAACTTTGCGTGGGGACGGTGCATTACCAACCGATGCGAAGGGACGCATATCATCGAAATCAATAAGGCGCTGATGGATGAATCCGTTCCGAATCTTTCGCTGAAGGCGACAATCCTTCACGAGCTCTGCCACACCGTAAAGGACGGTCACGGTCATAAAAAGGGCTGGCTCGATGCGGCGGAAAGGCTGAGGAAGGTCTACGGCCTGAAGCTTTCCAGAACAAATTCGGCCGAGGAACTGTCTGTAAGGCAGGATCCGGAAAAACAGGCCCCGAATTATGTCTTCCGCTGTGTTGTATGCGGTGCGGTCGTGGAACGTACCAGACATTCAAAATTCGTCGATCATAACGAAAGGTACCGGTGCGGGAACTGCGGCGGCAGATTCGAACGCATATAGATCAATCCTGACAGCCGTCTTTCCGGCGGCTGTCTTTTTACCGGTTCTCCGTAAAAAATTTTGCCTGCGGAAAGGCGGGACCTGGATCCACCGAGATCTGCTGGATATCGGAATGTCCGAGAACAATGAGCGGACCGTATTTTTCTTCCAGCAGAGAGATAAGTTTCTCAAGCGAAGCAAGCTGCTTCTCGGGAAATGTCTCGTAATAGCTGCTGGCATGATAAAGCGGATCTCCTCCCCCGTAAAAGAAAACGGCGGAATCTTCCGGGATGGGAGATTTGAAGATATCCGTGAACCATCCGCTGGATTTGAAAACAGGTCCTGCGTTTTCCATTTCGACCGCGATCGTCGTTTCGGCGGGATCATAAAAATAGCCGTGATTGTTGCATAAAACATCGGGACACTTGCTGCAGAATTCATCGCTCCAGTAGCAGCCGAGATGAAAAGCGGAGTAGATTTCCGGAACAGCCTGGATGATGCTTCCGTCCCGCCGGATCATATAATGCGCCGATGTTCCGGGGTACCTGTTCTGCCACCAGGAATAAGCGCCTTCCGCGGACCCGTTGGTGTAATGGATTACGATCCCGCGTATATCGTTCTCATTTATTCTCTTAGAAAAATTGCAGGAAGGGATCACTTCGACAGACAGGCCGCTTCCCTCAAGATCGCTGACAAAAGCGTTCGCATTCAGTTCGGAAATGTCGATCTGATACTCCCTGTGCGACATGCAGTAATCATAGTAATCTTTTGCCGCCTGCCTCCGATCGTCCGGAATCCTGGCGGCCGCTGTTCCTGCAAAAACCGGATACGATCCGAGAAACAGGAAAGCCGCCATTCCAAACAGCGCCTTCATAAAAAATTTTGCCTTCATGCGGGAAGATTACAAAAGTCATCGGAAAAGGAAGGATTACGGGAAAT
>CADBNG010000451.1 GCA_902795985.1 uncultured Lachnospiraceae bacterium | reverse complement strand
CCTTCCTGCGGCTGACCCTCTGCCGGCTGGCCTTCCTGCGGCTGGCCTTCTGCCGGCTGGCCCTCCGGATTCTGGGCGTTCTGCGCCTCCTGAGCGGCACGCGCGGCGGCTTCTGCTTCCGCCTGGGCCTGGGCCTCTGCCGCGGCACGCGCGGCGGCTTCCGCTTCCGCTCTCGCCTGGGCTTCCAGCATGGCTTTTTCCTCTGCTGCCGTGGAAACGACCGAGTCCTCAAGAATGCCCTTCTGCACACGGTCCATATAATACTCCGCCGACTCCGAACGCTGCGTGCCCGGGAACTGCGCGATGATTTCCATATAGATCCGGACCGCCGCATCCGCCTGATTGGTATGACGGTAGGATGCCGCCAGATAGGAAAGGGCATCGTATTCGTCAGTCTTGATCTCGTGTGCCTTCAGCAGCTGTTCGATGGCCGTTCCGTAGTTGCCGGCATCATAGGCGGCGACGCCCTGCTGCAGATACTGGGCATACAGCTGGTTCCCCGCGTCGGAAAGCAAATTCAGGCGCATGGTCCGGGCTCCCACGGAAAGGGCATCGGGATCCAGGGACTGCAGGGTGGTTTCCGCCATATCATAATTCCCGCTGCGGAACGCGTTGTAGGCTTCCACCAGCTTTTCCATCGCATTGAACTGCGTCGAAGCCTGGGAAAGCTGTTCGGTCGCCGTCGTGACCGATACGCCGTATCCCGCCAGTTCAGCATCTTTTTCATCGATCGAAGCGGCCTGCCGGGCAATCACGGTGTTCAGCTCCGCCATCTGCTCATTGGCTGTCCGGCTGGCATCCTGCCGCACGGAAGGCACCACGAGGAACCAGATGACCAGCGCGCCCATCACAATGCCGAGAACGATATACAGAAGGCCGGAAAACGCCGAAGTGTCCCGGAACGCCACGGGCTGGACCGTTTCCGCCTGGTTGATGCGCGCTTCCACGTCATCCACCATCTCGTCGTCAATCAGCAGACGCTCCTCGCTTCCGCCGGCCGCCCGGTCCTTAATCCTTCCGACCGCCTCCACAAAAGCATTCTTTTTCTTCGAATGCATAATGGAGTGTTTCTCGTCCGCGCCGGCCCGTTCCCGCCCGGTATGTTCGTGGATCTCTTTCATGAAGCGCAGGGTCGTGGCGTTGGTCCGGTCGATGGGGACCGCTTTCTGAAGGACTTCTTTTGCCTCGTCCCATTCCCCGTTTTTGATATGGATCAGCGCCAGAAGATGATAGGCTTTGATCAGGTGGGAATTCCCGGCGAGAACCTTTTTCAGCAGGATCTGCGCGATGTCCTCGTTTCCGTCACGGCAGGCTTCGAGGGCCCGGTTGTAACGCCGGGCTGACTGATTGATCGCATCCAGCCGTTCGGGATTCTCCTGCAGCTTCGCAATATACTCGGAGGCGATATTGTCTCTCGGGCTTAAGTTCTTGCTGATGATCCACTGGCTGAGCGCCGAAACCACCTCGCCGGTCTCAAAGTAAATCAGACCCAGCAGGTTGCGGGCGGTAATGTTGCGTTTATTGAATTTCAGGCTGCGCTCCAGATCATCCACCGCGCCGGAAAGGTCCCGGATTGCGGCCTTGTCGAGGCCCCGGTTGTAATAGGCGTTGGAAATCCTTGCCGCTTTGATCTGCGCGCTTAAGTCCGCGCCGCAGGAGGGACAGATCCGCTCATGCCCTGCCGCGAACCCGCAGTACATACAATTCATTTCCCGGTTCTCCGTGGTTCGTCGGTGCTGCTGGCTGCCTGCATTTCCCGGATCAGGTCGATCACGTCGGTGATATCGCTGTCATAGACCGCGTTTTCCACCTCATCCACATCCAGGACCGGTTTGAATTTTTTCAGTTCTTCTTCGTAATTCAGCATAACTGCTCCAGTCTCTGCTCCACCTGTGCCATCATCTGTTTATATTTCTCCAGCTTGTCCCGCTCTTCCTGGACCTTCGCGGCCGGAGCCTTGGAAACGAAACGTTCGTTGCCGAGCATTCCCTCGCAGCGGCGGATTTCGCCTTCCAGCCGTTTTTTCTCATTATTCAGCCGTTCAATCTCCTTGCCGATATCCAGAAGCTGGTCCAGCGGGATATAGATTTCCGCGCCGGGGATCATGACCGACACGGCTTTTTCGTCGATGCCGGCCTTGCTGTCCTGAATAAAGACCTCTTCCGCCTTTCCCAGCGTCCTGAAGAAGACCCGGCCCGCTTCGAAGGAGCCGCGGATCTTTTCATCGGCAGCCACCACGAAAACGTTCGCTTTTCTGGCGGGAGGCACTTCCATGGCCAGGCGGGCGTCGCGGATGCCCCGGACCGCGGCCTTGATGCGTTCCACGCCGGCCGCTTCCTCTTCGTATACACAGGTGTCATCCGGCACCGGCCAGGCGGCCGTCATAATGGTTTCTTCCTGCGGATTCAGCGTACAGTAAATTTCTTCCGTAACGAAAGGCATAAACGGATGAAGCAGTTTGAGCGCGGTGGAAAGCACTTCCTTCAGTGTCCAAAGCGCCGCTTCCTTCGTCGTATCTTCTTCCGAATACAGCCTCGGCTTCACCATTTCAATATACCAGTCGCAGAATTCCTCCCAGATGAAATCATAGACTTTCTGGACGGCGATGCCCAGCTCAAATTTCTCCATGTTTTCGGTGACTGCGCCGATCACCTCGTTTACCCGGTGGAGAATCCACCGGTCCGCGATCGTAAAGCTTTCTTCCGCGGGGCGCGCCACCGAATGTTCCTCGTTCAGGTTCATCATGATGAACCGGGAAGCGTTCCAGATCTTATTGGCGAAATTGCGGCTCGTCTCGACGCGCTCCCAGTAAAAGCGCATATCGTTTCCGGGCGCGTTGCCGGTCATCAGTGTCAGGCGCAGGGCATCCGCGCCGTATTTATCGATCACCTCCAGGGGGTCGATCCCGTTTCCGAGGGATTTGCTCATCTTGCGCCCCTGCGAGTCGCGCACCAGGCCGTGGATCAGCACATGG
>CADBNG010000450.1 GCA_902795985.1 uncultured Lachnospiraceae bacterium | reverse complement strand
TTCTTTCATAAAGACCCGCTAAGAAACCGTCCCCAACGGCCTGGGCCGAAGGGGACGGAGCAAGGGGGCGAAGGGGACTGTCCCCAACGTACCAGGGGGCGAAGGGGACTGTCCCCTTCGCTCCTTAGATGTCCATGGCGGCGTGGTAGCCCCAGTAGACCGCGTTGGTGATGGTGGAAACGCGGGAGGCGTCGCCGATTACGCGGACGTAGGGGGCTGTATCGGCCAGGGCTTCGACTACCGGGGTGTTGGAGCGCTGCCCCATGGCGCAGATGACGGTATCGCCCTTGACCAGTTCGGTGGAACCGTCGTTCAGGCGGCAGATGACGCCTTCTTTTGTGACTTCAATCGCTTCATGTCCGGTGCAGACTTCCGCGTATTTTTCCACTTCACGAAGCAGGAGCGGACGGTAGCGGATATTTGCGTCCCGGGCAAGCTGGGTGCCGCGGATGAGAATCTTCGCTTTCTTGCCGATCATGCCCATGTGTACGGCGCATTCGGAACCGGAAAGGCCGCCGCCGATGATGACCACTTCGTCACCGACCTGATCCTTTTTCAGATAAAGGTCGTTGACCTGAATGACGTTTTCCCCGTCCAGGCCGGGCAGCGGGGGAAGAAGGGGCTTGGAACCGGCGGCGATAATCAGCGCGTCCGGCTCTTCCTTCAGGACATATTCCCGGGTGACTTCGGTGTTCAGGCGGATTTTCGCGCCGGCTTCCCTGGCCAGCCGTTCAAAAGTACCGGCGAGACGGTACATATCATATTTGAAGGGCAGCTCCCGTTCACTCTTCAGAATACCGCCGGCTTCGGAAGATTTTTCACAGAAAATGACCATATGGCCTCTCCGGGCCGCGGTATAAGCCGCGTACAGTCCTCCGGGACCGCCGCCCGCGACGAGGACTTTTTTCTTTACCGGAGCGGGAGTGATTTCAATTCCTTCCGTTTCACGTCCGATGAGCGGATTGACCGTGCACCGCCGGGTGGAAGTGGTGGCCCGTTCCGCCATGCAGGTGAAGCAGCGCAGGCAGTGGACGATGGTGTCTTCCCGTCCGGCCATGACTTTATTGGGGATCTCCGGGTCGGCCAGAAGGGCACGGCCCATATAAATGACGTCCGCCTTGCCGGAGGCCAGGATTTCCTCCATCTGTTCCGGATCGTTCAGTCCGCCGATCGCCGCCACGGGGATATCCACTTTCTTTTTGATTTCTTCCGCCAGATAAACGTTGCGTCCGTGTTGTTCGAACATCGAAGGATGGGTGATGCCGAAAGTGGACTGGTACGTCCCGGCGGATACATTGATCAGATCGATGTGCGGGGCGAGGATCTGCGCGATGCGCGCGCCTTCCTCCACATCGTAGCCGCCTTCCACAAATTCAGCGCCGCTCATGCGGAACTCAATGGGGAAGAAAGGCCCTACCGCCCTGCGGACCGATTCGATGACCTGCAGGGCAAAGCGGCAGCGGTTTTCCAGAGAGCCGCCGTATTCGTCGGTCCGGTGGTTGAACAGCGGGGAAAGGAACTGGTTGATCAGCCAGCCGTGGCCGCCGTGGATCATCAGCATTTCAAAGCCGGCGCGTTTGGCCAGCCCGGCAACATGCCCGTATGCAGCGACGATTTCTCCGATCAGCTCATGTGTCAGCGCCCGGACCTGTACGCCGTCGCCACGGACGGTTTCCGAGGGGCCCCACTGGGCCATGGTATGTTGCTTGGTTTTGTCCGTCATATAAGTGCCGGCAAACATGCCGGAATGGGAAAGCTCCAGTGAAGGGATCGATCCGTGCCGCCGGATGGCGTCCGCCGCGTAAGTGGCGCTTGCCAGGGAATTCAGGATTTTTTCATCCAGATGATAGGCGTGGGATCCGTCCGTTTCCGGATGGACCATCAGCTCGGACACCGTGACGGAGGCCGCTCCGCCCTTGCCGCGGAGTTCGTAAAACGCCGCGGATTTGTATCCGATGCAGCCGTCGTTCTCGATATCCGTTCCGCCCATCGGCGCGGAGAACATGCGGTTGCGGAAGACGGTCCGTCCCAGGGTTATAGGTTTACATAAATTTGGAAATTTCCGTTCCATAATGGCTCCTTATCCCATAATGATTTTATATGCGCAGCAGGGCCGGGAAATCATTTTCCGGAATCCTGTTAAGGAGATTTTAGATGAAATCCCATGGAAAGGGAAGAGGAAAATAGCGGAAGGTATCCATCGGTTAAGAACCGGCGCCTCCTTTTTTACGGAGAGCCTTCTTTTTCAACCGCTGCCGTCCGCCCCTTGAATCCCTGAATGAAACATTGTAAGATACCCAAAACAGCAGCCGGACTCCGGCGGAAAGCGGAAGAAAAATGAAATATAACGAATTGGGAAAAACCGGCATCCGGATCAGCGAAATCGGAATGGGCTGTGAAGGTTTCCTGAAAAAAAGCGAAGAGGAATACGTTCAATTTGTGGACGAAATGGAACGGCAGGGGATCAACGGCATCGATATGTATACCCCGGATCCGGACTTCCGCACCAATCTGGGCATGGCCTTGAAGGGCCGCCGGGATAAATTCATCCTGCAGGGACATCTCGGCGCGGCCTGGAAAGACGGGCAGTATCTGCGGACCCGGAATCTCAGGGAAACCATGGCCGCTTTTGAGGACCAGCTTTTCCGTCTGCAGACGGATTATATGGATATCGGCATGATCCATTACTGTGACGCCCTGAGCGACTGGGAAGAACTGAAGAAAAACGGAATTCTGGATTACGCGCGCCGGTTAAAGGAGAGCGGCTGGGTGAAGGCCATCGGGCTTTCCAGCCATAACCCGCAGGTCGCGCTGCAGGCCGTCCGGGAAGACGCCGTTGAAGTGCTGATGTTCAGCGTGAATCCCTGTTATGACCTCCAGCCCGGTGACGAGGACGTGGAGCAGCTCTGGAATAAGGAAAAATACGCGGGGCATCTCCTGAATATGGATCCGGAGCGGCAGCAGGTCTATGAGCTCTGCCAGGAAAAGGGCGTGGGAATTACCGTTATGAAAGCTTTTGGCGGCGGGGATCTTCTTAAAGCGGAGGCATCGCTTGCAAAAGTCGCGCTGACGCCGTTCCAGTGCCTTCATTATGCCCTGACCCGGCCGGCAGTGGCCTCCGTCATGGCCGGCTGCAAAACCGTGGAAGAAATCCGGAATACCGCTGCGTATGAAACGGCATCGGAGGAGGAAAAAGACTACGCGGCAGCCCTGGCTTCCATGCCGGATATCAGCTGGAAGGGACACTGCATGTATTGTTCCCACTGCGCGCCGTGCCCGGCGCGGATTTCCGTAGCGGACGTGCATAAATTCCTGAATCTGGCGCTGGCGGCCGCCGACGGCCTGCCGGAAACCGTGCGGGAGCATTACAAAGCGCTGGAGCATCACGCGGGCGAATGTCTGGAATGCGGAAGCTGCGAAAGCCGCTGCCCGTTTGAGGTGAACATCATTGAAGATATGAGAAAAGCAGTGGAAGTTTTCGGAGAATAAACGAAAGCGTTCATACAGAAAGCTTTCCATAAAGCTGCTGTGTATGAAACCCCGGCCAAAAATGGCCGGGGTTCTTCGTTCTTCCCATGGTGATCTCATCGATCACCTGCTGATTTTCTTTGCCTTTCCGAGACGGAGGACGGGGCACCGGTCAATGGTTTTCGCGATCTCCTGAAAATCGATTGCTTCCCGGTTTTTTCTTCTCATCGGCCGCTTCGGTGATATGGGGCTCCCGCCTTCAGCTTTTCGGTCATTTCTTTAACAAATTGCATGCAGTCCATGGATACAAAATAATCCGCGCGCTTCGCGATGGGCGCGTTTTCGTCGGTGTTGACGGCGATAACGGTCCGGGCGCCGCCGATGCCGGCGAGGTGCTGGACCGCCCCGGAGACTCCCAGGCTGATCAGCAGCTTCGGGGACACGGAAGCGCCGGTCTGGCCGACCTGGTGGGGATATTCCGCCCAGCCCATGTCGATGAGGGGGCGGGAGACGCCGACCTGTGCGCCCATGAGACGGGCCAGTTCAAACACTTTTTTCAGGTTTTTGGAGGAGCCGACGCCGCGGCCGGCCACCAGCAGGACCTCAGCGGAAGAGATGCCGTCAGAGCCGGAAAGAATTCCGGAGGTGAGAATTTCGATGCCGTTTTCGGGAAGCTCCGGAGGCTCGAGGGTTTCAATCCGGCCGGGGCGGGACGGATCCGGTTCCGGGCAGGGAAAGACCCCCGGGCGGACCGTGGCCATCTGCGGGCGGGAATCCGGGCAGACGATGGTCGCCATCAGATTGCCGCCGAGGGCCGGCCGGGTCTGCGCCAGCAGACGGCTGCCCGGTTCGATGGACAGGGCCGTACAGTCGGCCGTCAGGCCGGTAACGAGCTGCGCGGCAGCGCGGGGCGCGGCGGAACGGCCGAGGATCGTGGCGCCGAAGAGGACGATCTCCGGGGCGCGCTCCCGGATCAGCGGAACCAGTACCCGGGCGAAAGCGTCATCGTCCGTATCGCTGAAACGGTCGGAAGTACAGAAGAGCACTTCGTCCGCGCCGGCGGCGATGAGTGCCGGGCCAAACCCGTCCGTCCTGCCGGGGCAGACGGCGGTAAGGGCGCATCCGAGGGTGTCGGCCAGTTCCCGCCCTTTTCCCAGCAATTCCAAGGCAACGGGGAGAGGCTGGCCGCCGGCCTGCTGCACAGCGACCCAGATGCCGCCGCGGCTTTCGCTTCGCTCTTTTTTTCCTTTTTCGATGGTGATTGCGCCAACCGGACAGTCGTCCGCGCAGGCCCCGCAGAGGATGCATTTTTCCTCATTTAAAAAGACCTCGTCCCGGATCTCCAGCGCGCCGTTCGGGCAGGATCCGGTGCAGGCGCCGCATAACACACAGTTTTCTTTATCGATTTTCAGCCCCATAATTGCTTCCTTTTCTTCCGCTGACGTTTAACGTCCGGCATTTATACAGGATTCTCCGGCTTCGGCCTGTTCAGGCGCTGCCGGTTACAGTTCGGACCAGAACTTTGCCGTAAAAGCAGCAGCTTCGCTGCTTTCAAGCCGGACGGCCGCTCCCTTTTCTTCCTGCGGGAAAGTGCGGATGACCTGCGTGGGGGAGCCGTCCAGGCCG
>CADBNG010000449.1 GCA_902795985.1 uncultured Lachnospiraceae bacterium | reverse complement strand
GCTTCTTCCGCCCTTCCGGGATCTTTCCAGAGCACAGAAGCAAAAGCTTCCGGTGACAGGATCCCGTATACCGAGTTTTCCAGCATAAACACATGATCCGCAGCGGACAGCGCCAGCGCCCCGCCGCTTTCACCTTCCCCGACTACCACTGCGATAACCGGCGTCTGCAGCGAGACCATAGTTGCCAGACACTCTGCGATCGCTGCAGCCTGTCCGCCTTCTTCGGCTTCTTTGCCGGGATAAGCACCCGGTGAATCAATGAAGGTAATGACCGGCCGGTGGAAGCGCTCCGCCTGTTTTAAAAGCCGGACGGCTTTACGGTATCCGGCAGGGCGGGGCATGCCGTAATTGCAGGCAATGCTTTCTTCCGGCGTCTTTCCTTTCCGATGGCCAATGACCGTTACCGGAATTCCGTGAAAGGATGCGATCCCTCCAAGAATCGCAGGATCTTCAGAGAAGAGCCGGTCCCCTTTAAACTCAATAAAATCCTCAAACAATCTATCTGTAAACTCCGAGATCCGGCGCTGCCCGAGGCTTCTGGCCAGACGCACCCGTTCATATACGCCGGATGGTGATTCCTTATGGATCATCTGCGTACAGGGCGGAAGAGGAGTTCTTTCCGGTTGTATCAGCTGTGCTTCGCCGGGCGCTGACTGGTGATGTTTCAGCACGCGGTACAGGAATGCTTCCTGGTCTTTTCGCGCACAGATCGCATCGATCATACCGCGTTCCAGCAGGGTTTCCGCGCGTTCGGCGTCTTCCGAAACGGAGATCCCCATGGTCTGTTCCACGATACGGGGCCCGGTAAAACAAATGAGTGCCCCGGGTTCTGCCAGGATCACATCCCCCAGCATTCCGAAACTGGCGGTTACTCCGCCGGTAGTCGGCTCGGCAAGCAGTGTAATATAAAGTCCTCCGGAACGTTTATATCTTTCGATCGCCGCAGCTGTTTTAGCCATCTGCATCAGGGAAAACAGACCTTCCTGCATTCTGGCGCCGCCGCTCATGGTCACGATGACAAGCGGCAGCTTTTTCCGGCCTGCGTATTCGGCAATGGCAGCGATCTTTTCTCCGACGACCGTCCCCATGCTTCCCATCAGAAAAGCGCTGTTCATGACCGCGAGCGCGATGCGGATCTCACGGATATAAGCAAAGCCCGTAACCACGGCTTCGCTGGTCTTTGCCGTTTTCTCCGCTTTTTCCAGTTTGTCCCGGTAGTTTGGAAACAGCAGCGGATCCAGGCTGGTGAGGTGCGCATGGAATTCCTTAAACCCGGAACCTCCGGTCAGCATCCGGATCCGTTCCGCCGTCGGCATGGGAAACAGATGTCCGCATTCCGGACATTCGTAGAACTGCTCTTTGATTTCTGCTTCCGCCAGAACGCGTCCGCAACGCGGACAGGTATATTGTTTTTCCTGCTCCATGTTTTTCTCCCGCTGTCAGTCGGATGCGGACAGGCGCTTCGGTTCCCTGTCCTGTCTTGTTCGCTGTCACAGATTATGATAGCATACTAATGTCTTTTTGATTAATAAATGAGGTGTTATCCATGGAACTGAACATCAGCCAGATCAAAGAACTCCTTCCCCACCGTGAGCCCTTCCTGCTCCTGGATCGGGTGATCTCCCTCGAACCGGGCATTTCTTCCGATGCGGTAAAGACCCTTTCCGGAGCGGAATTCTTTTTCCGGGGCCATTTTCCGGACAACCCTGTCATGCCGGGCGTAATGATCCTGGAAGCGATGGCCCAGACCGCAGCCGTTGCTGTTCTTGCGCTTGAAGAGAACCGTGGAAAAACCGTTTTGCTGGCAGGCGTAAAAAACGCGAGATTCTTAAAGCCGGTTCTTCCCGGCGATACGCTCTGCCTCCACAGCGAACTGAAAAAGATGCTGGGCAATGTGGGCAGTGTCAGAGTCTCGGCTGACGTCGGGGAGGAACCCTGCGCCGCAGCGGATTTAAGCTTCGCGGTGGTCTGAACGGGTAACTATTTTTCCAGCATGACGCAGGTATAATTCCCTGTCATATCGATTCCGGAGACCAGCAGCCTGCTGCAGATCCCACTGCGTATAGAAGCCGCCGCCAGCAGCACATTCATCATATACCCGCATCCAAGGGTTTCCCCGAATAATTCTTTCGGGTGCCGCTGCGGCAGCTCCGGAAAGACTTTTGTGATCGCCCTGCTTTCCGTCTCGTCAAACCGGGAACCGTTTGCCGCCGTAAAAACGGCGTCCGGTACCTTCATCTTT
>CADBNG010000448.1 GCA_902795985.1 uncultured Lachnospiraceae bacterium | reverse complement strand
GCCGTGTTTGCCTTTTTCGACCGTTACTTTTCCGCGCAGGCGCAGTTTGCCGATACCGGTTTCATAGATCTGCTCCAGTTCCTCCTGGTTGACCACTTCGCCTCCGGTTGGGAAATCCGGTCCGTGAAGAACGGAAAGCAGTTCCTTCGTCGTGATGTCATTATTTTTCATATAGGCTTTGACAGCATCGACAATCTCCCCCAGATTATGGGTGGGAATGCTGGTGGCCATACCGACGGCAATGCCTTCCGAACCGTTCAGAAGGATGTTCGGGAGCCTTGCGGGAAGGACTTCCGGTTCCTTTTCGTTTTCATCGAAGTTGGGCACAAAGTCCACCACGTTCAGGTCCAGATCCTTTAAAAAGACCTCCTGAGTCAGCTTGTCCAGACGGGCTTCCGTATACCGCATTGCGGCGGCGCCGTCGCCTTCGATGGAACCGAAATTACCGTGGCCGTCCACGAGCACATGGCCTTTTTTGAAATCTTTGGCCATGACGACCAGGGAATCGTAAATGGAACTGTCGCCGTGGGGATGATATTTACCCATGGTGTCGCCGACGATACGGGCGCTTTTACGATAGGGACGGTCATAATAAGTCCCCAGTTCCATCATGTCATACAGCGTACGCCGCTGTACGGGCTTCAATCCGTCCCGGACGTCGGGAATAGCCCGGGAAACAATTACACTCATCGCGTAATCAATATAGGATTTCTGCATCAATTCGGAATATTCCGTGCTGATGATCTGTTCGTTCATTTTGTTTCCGCCTCTTCTTTATACGTCCAGCTCCGCGTCTTTCGCGTGCCGGTAAATGAATTCTTTTCTCGGGGGAACCAAGGTGCCCATCAGGGTTTCGGTAACGGAAGAAGCCAGGCGGCCGTCTTCGATTTCAACCCTTTTCAGTTTGCGGCGTTTGGGATCCAGGGTGGTTTCCCACAGCTGCTCCGCGTCCATTTCGCCAAGGCCTTTGTAGCGCTGAAGAGTGAATTTTTCACCGCTGTGCTTTTTGCGGTAGGATTCCAGCGCTTTGTCGTCGTACAGATACTCTTCTGTTCCGTTTTTCGGCAGGGCTTTGTAAAGAGGAGGCATTGCCACATAAACGTGTCCTTCATATATCAGGTCCGGCATAAAACGGTAAAACAGCGTCAGCAGCAGGGTGGAAATATGCGCGCCGCCCACGTCCGCATCCTCCATGATGATGATCTTGTCGTAACGAAGCCGGCTGATGTCAAAATCATTGCCGTATCCTTCCGAAAAGCCGCAGCCGAAGGCATTGATCATGGATTTGATCTCCGCATTGGCAAGGACTTTATCGATGGAAGCTTTCTCAACGTTAAGAATCTTTCCGCGAATAGGCAGTATTGCCTGGAAATTCCTGTCCCTGGCTGTTTTGGCTGATCCTCCGGCGGAATCGCCCTCAACGATGAAAATCTCGCATTTGGACGGATCCCGGCTTTCGCAGTTGGCCAGCTTGCCGTTGGAATCGAAGGAATATTTCGGCTTTCCGAGAAGGTTGGTTTTGACGCGGGCCTCGTTCTTGCGGATTTTCGCGGACCGTTCGGCGCAGGCCAGAATGCTTTTCAGCGTTTCAAGGTTCCGGTCGAAATAACGGACCGCTTCTTCGGCAACAACCTTTCCGGTTGCTTTGGCCGCGTCGGGATTGTCCAGTTTTGTTTTTGTCTGTCCTTCAAAACGGGGATCGGGATGCTTAACGGAAATAACGGCTGTAATGCCGTTGCGGATATCCGCGCCGGTAAAGTTGTCGTCCTTTTCCTTCAGGATGCCGAGCTCGCGGGCATAGCTGTTCATGATCGCCGTATACTGGGTTTTGAAACCGGTAATATGCGTGCCGCCTTCCTGGTTGTAGATGCAGTTGCAGAAACCCAGCACCGTTTCCTGAAAGTCGTTGACGTACTGGAGGGCGATCTCCACACTGATGTCGTCGCTGGTTCCGCTGATGTAAATCGGTTCCCCGATCACTTCTTTATTGGCGTTCATTTCCCGGACAAAGCCCACGATGCCGTCCGGTTCATTGTAAACGATATCTTCCGCGGGATCGGTGCGCTTATCAATGAATTCCAGGGTAAGACCCGGATTGAGATAAGCGGTCTCATGCAGGCGGGATTTGATCTCGTTCTCGGAAAAGCGGGTTTTTTCGAAGATCAGGCTGTCAGGCAGGAAATTCACGCAGGTACCGGTCTCTTTGGATTTTCCGACTACGGGTACCAGGCCGTTTTCGAGTTCCATCGCGGGAATTCCGCGTTCATAGCGGTCGTGATAGACTTTTCCGTCACGGCTGATCCGGACATCCAGATACTCCGAAAGGGCGTTGACGACGGAAGAACCGACGCCGTGAAGGCCGCCGCTGGTTTTATAGGAAGTATTGTCGAATTTGGCCCCGGAATGAAGGGTCGTAAAGACCAGCCGTTCCGCGGGAACGCCTTTCTCATGCATGTCGACAGGGATGCCGCGGCCGTTGTCCGTAACGGTGCACGAACCGTCCGCTTCGAGTTCGACTTTAATATATGAGCAGAAACCGGCCAGATGCTCGTCGACCGCGTTGTCCACGATCTCAAAGATCAGGTGGTTCAGCCCTTTCCTTCCGGTGCCGCCGATATACATCCCCGGACGCACACGTACCGCTTCCAGCCCCTCCAGAACGGATATGCTGGAAGCCACATAATCATTTTTCGCCATATTTGATTACTCTCCCCTTTATACGGCAGCCAGCTGCCGTAAGATATGACTGTTTGAAATTTCTTCTCAGAACATCCGGGAACGGGAAACAAGCCGTATCAGCTCTTCGTTGTTCCGGGTGTGAATAAACATGTTCAGGATGTTTTCCATCGCTTCTTCCGAACGGATACCGTTCAATGCCCTTCTCATTTTATTAATGGCTTCCATTTCTTCTCTGGAAAGAAGCAGATCTTCTCTGCGGGTTCCGGATTTTATGATATCGATCGCCGGAAAGAT
>CADBNG010000447.1 GCA_902795985.1 uncultured Lachnospiraceae bacterium | reverse complement strand
TGATAACTGGCACCTGCATCCATGCTGCTCACCCCCTCTTTCGACCCGTAAGATCGGGGCAGAAAAGCCCCGGGTCATTGTGTTATTGTAAGCGAACGCAAAGCATCGTGTCAAGAATTTTTCTCCTTGATTAATAATAAGCGCTATGCTATAATCTCACAATGACTGTAAACGGGGGAATGGGCTTCCCCCTGCAGAAAAAGGCTGTACGGAAGGCGTTTCCGCAGTCATTACGGCCCCTCCTGCCGGAAGGAAAGGCAGCGCGGGCGAAAGAGGATCACGGTTTAAGGAGGATATTAGAAACGATGAGCGTGAAGGTCGAAAATCTTGAAAAAAATCTGGCAAAACTGACGATTGAGGTCGCGCCGGAAGAATTTGATAAAGCGGTTCAGCAGGTGTATTTAAAGCAGAAAGGCCAGATCGCGATTCCCGGATTCCGTAAAGGAAAGGTTCCGCGCCAGATCATCGAGAGAATGTACGGAGCGCAGATTTTCTTTGAGGATGCCGCGAACGACGTGATCCAGCAGGAATATCCGAAAGCGGCGGAAGAGTCCGGCCTCCGGATCCTGACCAACCCGGTGATCGACGTGGAACAGATCGAAAAGGGCAAACCCTTCATTTTTACCGCGCAGGTTGCCGTATATCCGGAAGTGGAACTGGGCGAATACAAGGGCATGGAAGTTCCGATCAATGACCTTACGGTTACCGACGAGGAACTGGAAGCCGAGCTGAAGAAAGAGCAGGAGAAGAACAGCCGTATCATCACGATCGATGAGCGTCCGGCCCAGATGGGCGATACGGTCGTCTTTGACTATACCGGAACCATCAACGGCGAAGAGTTCGAAGGCGGAAGCGCGAAGAACCATTCACTGGAGCTTGGCAGCCACCAGTTCATCCCCGGATTTGAAGAGCAGCTCTGCGGAATGTCCACCGACGAAGAAAAAGATGTGGAAGTGACCTTCCCGGAGGATTATCATGCGGAAGAGCTTAAAGGCAAACCCGCCGTTTTCCACTGCGTCATGCACCGGATTGAGAACAAGGAACTTCCGGAGCTCGATGATGAATTCGCCCAGGATGTATCCGAATTCGATACCTTCGAGGAATATAAAGAAGACCTGAAGAAAAAGCTGGCCGAGCGCAAGGAAGAGGCCGCGAAGAGCGCCCGCCGTCAGGCTGCCGTCGAGAAGGCTGCCGACGCCGCGAAGATGGAACTTCCGGAGCTTCTGATCCGTGACCATGCGGAAAAGATCACCGAGAACTTTGCGCAGCGCATCCAGCAGCAGGGCATCGATTTCAACCAGTATCTGCAGATCGTCGGCATGACGCCGGAAATGATGATCCGCCAGAATATGGCCCAGGCCGAGCGTGAGCTGAAGAATTCCTTCATGCTTTCCAAGGTTGCGGAAGTGGAGAATATCGAAGTGGACGATGCCAGAGTCGAGCAGGAGCTGGAAGACATGGCCAAGGCCTACGGCATCGAAGTGGAACAGTATAAGTCCTTCCTTCCCGAGAACTACGCGGAGGAAATGAAGGAAGAAATCAAACTCGGCATGGCCGCGGACCTGATCGGCGAAGCCGCTGTTGAGACGGAAGCCGCTACCAAAGAGGCAGAGGAAGCCATGAAGAAGGCTGCGGAAGAAGCCGTTGAAGAGGCTGCCAAGGAAGCTCAGGCCGAGGAGGCGCCTTCAGAGGAGGAGTAATTAATGAGCCTGATACCCTATGTTATTGAACAGACCAGCAGGGGAGAGCGCAGCTACGATATTTTTTCCCGTTTGCTGAAGGACCGGATCGTGGTCCTGGGAGAAGAAGTAACGGACGTGAGCGCCCAGGTCATCGTGGCGCAGCTGCTGTTTCTGGAATCCGAAGATCCGAACAAAGACATCCACCTGTACATCAACAGCCCCGGCGGATCGGTAACGGCGGGCATGGCGATTTACGATACGATGCAGTATATCAAATGCGATGTTTCCACGATCTGTATGGGCATGGCCGCCAGCATGGGCGCATTCCTTCTGGCGGGCGGCGCGAAGGGTAAGCGTTTCGCCCTTCCCAATGCGGAGATCATGATCCACCAGCCGTCCGGCGGCGCGAAGGGTCAGGCGACGGATATCAGCATCGTGGCGGAACAGATCCTTCGGATCAAGAAAAAACTCAATACCATCCTGGCGGAAAACACCGGTCAGCCGCTGGAACGTATCGAACAGGATACGGAGCGGGACAACTACATGACAGCGGAAGAAGCCAAAGAGTATGGCCTGATCGATGAAGTGATCACAAAACGATGATCCTCAAAGGGTGTATCTGCATGACGGAAATGATCATACGGATGCGCCCTTTTGCTTTTTTCGGCGTCCGGCTGTCACCGGACGTCTGAAATTCTGTTAAGGAAACGGCCCGGTCTGCGCCCGCCGTTTCGATACCTGAATAATAGGGAAAGGAACGCCGCATCCGCGGCGGATAATCTATGAGTGGAAAAAACAACAGCCCGAGAAGATGTTCCTTCTGCGGCAAGCCTGAAGGCCAGGTCCGCAAGCTGATCGCGGGGCCGATGGGCGTCTACATCTGCGATGAGTGCGTGGAACTGTGCGATGAGATCCTGATGGACAGCGAACCCGCCGGATTCGACGAAGCGGAGGAAAACTGGGAACTGAATCTCATGAAGCCCAAGGAGATCAAGGCTTTCCTGGACGAGTATGTCATCGGACAGGAAGAGGCGAAGAAGATTCTTTCCGTGGCGGTCTATAACCATTATAAAAGGGTCCTGTTCAACGAAACGGACGATATCGAGCTGCAGAAGAGCAATATCCTTCTTCTGGGCCCGACCGGCTGCGGCAAAACGCTGCTTGCCGAGACGCTTGCGCGCATCCTTAACGTCCCCTTCGCCGTTGCGGACGCAACCAGCCTCACCGAGGCAGGCTATGTCGGCGA
>CADBNG010000446.1 GCA_902795985.1 uncultured Lachnospiraceae bacterium | reverse complement strand
TGCTTCCGGACGTTCTGACAAGTCTCGGCATCCTGGGGACCTTTGTGGGTCTGGTATGGGGACTGCGCTCCTTCCAGCCTTCCACATATGAGACCATGACCTCTTCTGTAACATCCCTGGTGGACGGCATAAAAGTCGCTTTCATGACGTCCATTTACGGTCTGCTCCTGTCCCTCCTTTTTTCCTACAGTCTGCGGACAGGCTATCAGAATATGCTGAACGCGCTGGATCTGTTCCTCGACAGATTCCACACCCGTGTGGTCCCTTCCGCGGAAATGGAAGCGCAGAATCTTCTGGTAAACAGCCAGAAGGAGCAGAACGAGCTCATGCGTTCGCTGACAAGGGATTTTTCCGATCAGGTTGCCCACGGATTCGCCGCGAATATGGCGCCGACACTGGAAAAGATCAACGATCAGATGGGCAGCATGATGACCTCCATCAGCAACAGCCAGCAGATGTTTCTGCAGGACATTGTAAACTCATTTGTCCGGGAAATGAAATCCACTTTCAACACAGAATTCAATCAGTTCGGCGATACGCTGAATAAGCTGAATGAAATGACCAACCGGAATCTGTCCTATTCCCAGCATACCAGCCAGCAGCTGGCCGAGGAAATGAAAACCGCCTTTGCGAAAGATGAGCGCGCCATGCATACAGCCCTGACGGAGATTTCCTCCCTGCAGGGAAAGATGCAGGATTCTGTGACCCGGATGATCGAACAGAACCGGCTGATCGTTCAGAATTATACGCAGGCCCAGGAAAAAACGCTCGCCAATCTGGAAAAATCCGAAAAAGAATCCGCGAACTTCTGGGTGGCCTGCAATCAGACAATGAAAAACTATCTGCAGGAAGCGGCAAAAGCCTACGGGCAGTTTGACAAGGTAACCCAGAGCAATGAAAAAGTCCTCCAGTCCATCGCGTTTATCTATCAGAAAAACGAAAAAATACTGGAAGACTACCAGAACCGGCTGAATGAACTGCAGACAACCCAGGCCTCCATGAACGAATCTCTGGGCGAGATCGCCAAGGTATTCTCGCAGATCGAAGTGGCCGGGACCGACGGAAAGCGGATCATCCTGTATCCCGGTCTGGCTGCAAGGCTCAATAAAGAGGCGGAACAGCGCATCGTGAAGTCGCTGGAAACCAGGATCAATGAGTCTGAAGAACGCCAGGAAGAACGGCTGGAAACGATCCAGGACGATATCCGAAATCTGCAGAACCGCCCGGTAAAAAAGGGCAAATGGTTCACTTAACCGGAGGTGAGATATGGCAAGGCGCAGGCGGAACCGCAAAGAAGGCGAGGGTTTTAATATCTGGCGATCCTATTCCGATATGATGGCCGGTATCCTGCTGCTGTTTGTGCTCATCATGTGCGTGACCCTGTTTCAGGCGCAGAGAAACTACGTGGAAAAACTCGCGGAACAGGAAGAACGGATCCGGCTTCAGGATGAATACGCCTCGGAAATGCAGGAAAAAGAAGCGGCTCTCAAAGAACAGGATGCTCTTCTGGCCGAGCAGCAGGAAAAACTGGAAGAGCAGAATCTGACGCTGGACGAACTGCAGGCCGCCCTGGAAGAACAGGCTAAGATACTGGCGGAAAAACAGGCTACTCTGGAGGAACAGCAGACGGCTCTCACACAGCAGAAGAACACGGTGGATGAGCTGCAGTCCACACTGACCGAGCAGCAGGCAGCTCTGGATGCCCAGCAGACTACGCTGGAAGAACAGCAGAGCAAGCTGGATTCCCAGGCAGAGGAAATTGCCTCCAAAACGTCGCAGCTGCAGGAAAAGCAGGCGCAGATCGACCGGATCATCGGCGTGAAGGCAGAAGTGATCGAAGCTCTTCAAAAAGAGTTTTCCGCCAACCATGTCAACGTCAAGATCGACTCGCAGACAGGCGCCCTGACGCTGGATTCCAACGTCATGTTTGCCTATGACGATACCGAACTGTCCGAAGAGGGTCAGGAAGTGCTCCGGCAGGTGCTTCCCATCTACTGTCACGTTCTGCTGTCGGATCAGTTTGTCGACAATGTCGGCGAGATCATCATAGACGGCTATACCGATACAGACGGCACCTACGATTACAACCTGGAATTGTCCCAGCGGCGTTCTCTTGCCGTTGCCCAGTTCCTGCTGGAAACAGAATGGGAATTTCTGGATGAAAACGAATCCGAAACACTTCGGAATATCCTGACGGTAAACGGACACTCCATGAGCAATCCGATCCTGGACAGTGAAGGCAATATCGATATGGCCGCTTCCCGCCGTGTGGAAGTGAAGTTCCGTCTGAAAGATGAAGAGATGATCGAAGAACTGCGGAGCCTGATCCAGTGATCAAAGCTTCATGGAAAGAGAGATCCTCTTTCTTGCAGGATCCACGCTCAGGACTCTGACATCCACGACATCGCCCACGCTGACCACCTCCAGCGGATGCTTTACAAATCTCTTATCCGTCAGCTGCGAGATATGCACCAGGCCGTCCTGATGTACGCCGATGTCCACAAAGGCGCCAAAATCGATAACGTTCCGTACCGTGCCTTTTAGCACCATGCCCTCCTTCAGGTCTTCCATGGACAGCACGTCGCTTCTCAGGACCGGTTCCGGCATCTCTTTGCGCGGATCCCGGCCCGGCTTTTTCAGTTCCTCCAGGATATCGCGGAGCGTGACTTCGCCGACTCCAAGCTCCGCCGTAAGATCCGCGATCTGCTCATCGGAGGGATCCTCTGCCGCAGACGCGGC
>CADBNG010000445.1 GCA_902795985.1 uncultured Lachnospiraceae bacterium | reverse complement strand
TTTGGTCTCTTCTTCCGGCTTTTCCTCCGGAGGAACCAGCTCGTCCAGAGTGAAATACTTATCCTCCAGATCTTTATAGAGGATAAAATCCATCATCTTCTCGGCAAACTTGCCGTCTTTTAAGCAGCCGTATTTGACGAAGGGCGAAATGTCGTCCCAGTATTTTTCATATTCTTCCCGGGAAACCTTGCACATGCCGGAAAGCTTGTCCGCCACTTTCTTTGAAATGTATTCGGAAATCTTGTTCACGAATCCGTCGTTCTGCAGCGCGCTTCGGGAAACGTTCAGAGGAAGATCCGGACAGTCGATAACCCCTTTCAGGAGAAGCAGGTATTCCGGGATGACCTCTTTGATATTGTCGGCGATGAACACCTGGTTGTTGTACAGCTTGATCTTCCCTTCCAGATTTTCATACTCCGTGTTGATGCGCGGGAAATAAAGGATTCCCTTTAAGTTGAAAGGATAATCCATGTTCAGGTGGATCCAGAACAGCGGCTCTTTATAATCATTGAAAACTTTCCGGTAGAAAGCCCTGTACTCCTCTTCCGTGCACTCATTCGGATGCTTTGCCCAGAGGGGATGGATGTCGTTGACGGGTTCCGGCGCTTTTTCCACTTCGTTGCCGTCCGCGTCCTTTTCCATGACCGGGGCGGCGCCTTCCTTCTTCAGGAAGATTTCATATGGAATGAACGAGCAGTATTTCTCCAGTGTGGCGCGAACCTGGTACTCATTGGAAAACTCGTAGGAATCCTCGTTCAGGTACAGGGTAATGGTGGTACCGACTTCCTCCCGGGTGCCTTCCTCCATTTCATAATCCGTACCGCCGTCGCAGACCCAGTGAACCGCCTGGGCGCCGTCCTGCCAGGAAAGGGTATCGATGGCCACCTCTTTCGCCACCATGAAAGCAGAGAAAAAGCCCAGGCCGAAATGACCGATGATCTGGTCGGCGTCCGCCTTGTCCTTGTACTTTTCCAGGAATTCCGCCGCGCCGGAAAAAGCGATCTGGGCGATGTACTTTTCCACTTCATCCCCTGTCATGCCCAGGCCGTTATCGATGAATTTCAGGGTTCTCTCCTTATCGTCGCAGATCACGTCGATTCGGGGTTTATAATCCTCCGGCAGCTCGCATTCTCCGGCCAGCGCCAGTTTTTTCCGTTTGGTAATGGCGTCGCTGGCGTTGCTGATCATCTCCCGGACAAAGATATCCTTGTCGGAGTACATCCATTTTTTAATGATGGGAAAAATGTTTTCGCTGTTAATCGAAAGACTGCCGTGTTTTGTGCTCATGTATCTTCACTCCTTTGAATTGTAATCTTGCAGCGGGCTTTTTATACCCATATAAAACTATAATCCCGGGCGGCGGCAAAGTCAAGAAAAACTAGCACTCATTTAAGCCGAGTGCTAATAAGTCCTGCTCTCTTCTCCCGCCCGGAACCTTTTGCTTGTACCCGCCGCATGGATACTGATATAATAAAGTGTAAATCCGAAGGCATCACCATGACAGAAAGTCGAGGAAGCATTATGGCAAAGAAAGTCGGAACCCTGATCCGGGAGGCCCGCACCTCCGCCGGCCTGACCCAGGAAGCGCTGGCAAAAAAGATTCCTTCCCTGACCGCCTCCGATCTGGGCAGGGCGGAGCGGGGAGAGAAAGAGCTCACGCAGGACCAGCTGAAGGCCATCGCCAAAGCAACCGGCGTCACCCAGAAATCCCTTCTGGACGCGGCGAAAGGGACGGCTGCCAAAACTTCTTCTCAAAAGACGCCGGCCGCAAAAAAGAAGACCTCTTCCGCTTCTTCCGGCAGTACCATTAAGGTGACCGCTGCCGAGAAAAAGCTGATCGAACTGTACCGCGCCGCGGACGCCGACACCAAAAAGGCTGTGACGAATCTGCTGAAAGGCGAAAGCTCCTCCGGCTCTCTTCTGTCCGGTATCCTGGGCAGCAAAAAAGATACGGAGAAGGTTCTCGGCAATCTGCTGGGAAATGCGGTCAGCCTGCTGAACGGAAAAAAGGAATAACCGGCCGGCGCCGTGAACGAGGCCGGATCCCTGCTGTCTTTTGAGGCAGAAATCCGGCCGGCATGAACACGCTGCGGCTGTTTGAACGAAAGCCCGGATTGTTTTTAAAACCGGTTCCGGACTTAAGGAGGAAATATGGGAAAAGACATCCGTGATGAGGAAAAGAAGCTGATTGAGTACATCGACAGCCAGAAATCGCTGCTCCGCTCGGTCTACGACGACTTTTTCGGACCGCTGAAGGTCCCCGGACGGACGGAAAACAGCTCCGGTGAAACCGTTTCACCGCCGGTAACGGAGGGATCCGCGGAAGCGCAGACGTCTCTGCCGACCGCCCAGACCCCGGAGCAGGCCCAGCCGGAACAGAAGCCGGCCGAGCCCGAAATTGATCCGATGGATCAGCTGAACGCCCTGATCGGCCTTCAGACCATCAAGCACGACGTCCGGGAGCTGACGGATTTCGCGAAGGTCCAGAAAATGCGCAAAGACGCGGGTCTTAAGTCCGTCCCGGTCTCCCTGCATCTGGTATTTTCCGGCAATCCCGGCACCGGAAAGACCACCGTGGCCCGGATCCTCGGAAAGCTGTATAAGAAAATCGGCATTCTTTCCGGCGGCCAGCTGATTGAAGTGGACCGTTCCGGCCTCGTCGCGGGCTATGTGGGCCAGACGGCGATTAAAACCCAGGAGCAGATCCAGAAGGCCCTGGGCGGCGTCCTCTTCATTGACGAAGCCTACTCTCTTTCCAAAAAAGACGATCCCTTCGGCGAAGAGGCCATCGACACAATCTTAAAAGCCATGGAAGACAACCGGGACAATCTCTGCGTGATCGTCGCCGGCTACACGAAACCCATGGAAAACTTCATCAACAGCAATCCGGGCCTGAAATCCCGCTTTAACAAATACATTGAATTCCCGGATTACACCGTGGAGGAGCTGGAAGGAATCTTCTACCAGAACTGCGAGCGGTACGACTATATCGTTCCGGAAGAAATCCGCCACCATATCCACGATATGATCGTGGCCCGCAAGCTGACAAAGCTTGAGAACTTCGCCAATGCCCGCGAAGTCCGCAATATGTTCGAAGAAATCATCACAAACCAGGCCCGCCGGGTTGCCGAAATGGAAAATCCCACGGAAGAGGATATGAAAACCATCACGATTTCAGACCTTGCCGATACCGTCACCGGCGACGCCCCCATGGAGCCGCTTCCCGTCGACTCTCCGGAAACGCTTCCGGAACCCGAAAGCGAACCCGGGAAGCAAAACGACGATTTCAGCATGATTCCCCATAATTACTGATACAAAAGGGGGGCAGGCGCTTTGTGTCATTTTCCGGCACAAAGCGGGCAGGTTAAAAGGACAGGCGCTTTGTGCTGGATTTATCACAAAACACCTGTCCTTTTTCTATTGTTTATCAGCACAAATTGCCTGTCCTTTTGTGCCGGTCATTCCTCATAGGATTTTTCCCAGATTTCCGCGTAGACGTCAAGAGGGTTGTCTGTGACAAGGCACATCAGGACGAAGGCTTCGTAGGGATTGACCGGGTAGATGTCCGCCATCTGGCACCGGTGCAGGATTTCATTGATTTTGTCGATATACTGCATATAGCGCTCAGCGGGCCAGTCCGGCTCCACGGTCTGGGCGTAGATGAAGAAAAGAAGGGTGATCAGGTCGAAGCGCTCCACGCGGTGCTGGCGGCTCAGAATTGTTCCGATCCGCTGACGGCTCATGCGTTTCTGCTCAAACATGGACGAAAAGCAGGAACGGGTCATGACCTCCAGGTTTCCTTTTCCGTTGAC
>CADBNG010000444.1 GCA_902795985.1 uncultured Lachnospiraceae bacterium | reverse complement strand
TGTTTTACGTCAGTCACGACCGTTATTTTATTAACCGGACCGCCACGCGGATTCTTGAACTGGAAGACCGGCGGATTACGGAATACAAGGGCAATTACGATTATTATCTGGAGAAGAAAACCGAACGGGAACCCGCTGCATCGGACCCGGCGCTCTCCTCTCCGGCCGCCTCCGCGGATGACGAAGGCAGCGGACCTGCTGCCCGTTCCTCCGACTGGGAACAGTATAAAAAGGAACAGGCCCGGATCCGGAAACAGGCAGCGGACCTGAAACGTCTGGAAGACCGCATCGAGCAGATTGAAAATCGAATCCGTGAAATCGATGAAGAGATTTCGCTGCCGGAAAACGCTGCGAACGCGGTTCTTCTTACGGAAAGATACGAAGAACGGTCCTCTTTGCAGACCGAACTGGATGAGCGTTATGAACAATGGGAGGCTCTCTCGGAACAGGCCCAGGCTTAGCCTGCCGGGCCGGAACTTTATTGTATCCACTTTACAGGTATGGTACAATGATGCGCGAAAGAGAGGTAAAGTATTGTGAAAAAAGTGATGTCTATCGAAGAAGCGGTCGGCCTCGTCAAGGACGGGGACGTGATCTGGATCAATTCCTTTTCCGCCATCGCTTCTCCTGTCGATCTGAACAAAGCGCTGACCCGGCGCTATCGTGAAACCGGAAAGCCGGAACATCTGTCCGTTTACAGCCCGTTCTCTTTCAGTGATTATGAAGCGGATTCCGATGTGGAAGGCTATATCTGCGAAGGCGCTGTGGACCGCTGCGTGATCGGCTTTTTCGGCTCCCTGAACCGGACCAGTCACGCGATCATGAATAATGAAATCGAAGGCTACAACCTTCCCGGCGGAGTTATGAGCCATATGATCCGTGCGGCCGCGCGCGGAGAAACCTATCTGATGACCAAAACCGGCCTGCATCTTTTTGTGGATCCGGATTACGGCGGGTACAAGCTGAACGAAAAAAGCAAAATGGATCTGGTTAAAAAAGTCCAGGCCATTGACGGACAGACAAAGCTTGCCTATATGATCCCGAAAGTCAATATCGCTTTCCTGAAGGCTTCCCTTGCGGATATCCACGGAAACATCTCCTTTGAAACAGAAGCGGCTTCCATTGATGCCCTTTCCGTCGCGCAGGCATGCCACCGTAACGGCGGCAAGGTCATCGTTCAGGTGCTTCACACGATCAACCGGCACATGGAGCCGAAGAACGTGCAGATCCCCAGCGCCCTTGTTGACGCTATCGTGATCTGTCCCGAACAGCAGCAGCTCACCGGCGTCGACGGTTATTTCGATTACATCTGCGGCAAATATGTTCCCTCGCGGAATATCCTGAAGGCAGCTGCTTTTGATATTATGAAAAGCATCCGGGCGACCAGCGCGCGCAGCTCCCTGCATCATGCCATTGCGCGCAGGGCCTATCTGGAGTTAAAGGATGATACCATTGTCAATATCGGTATCGGCATCCCCGAACTGATTGCCGAAGAAGTTCTGAAGAATGACCGGACTGACCGGATCCATCTTTCAATCGAAAGCGGCCATACCGGCGGAATGCCCCTGGGCGGCCGTGCTTTCGGTGTGGCGATCGGACCGGACTCGATGATGGATATGGCCCGGCAGTTTGACTTTTACGAAGGCGGCGGTCTGGACATGTGCTGTATCGGCGCGCTGGAAGTCGATAAGGCCGGAAATGTGAACGGCCATTACACGAAAGGAAAGCTTTCGGGAATCGGCGGATTCGCCAATATTTCTCAGGCGACCAAGAAAGTTGTCTTCTGCCTGACCTTTAACGCGAAAGGCCTGAAGGGTGAATTCGACGGTGAAAAAGTCACAATCACCCAGGAAGGCAGCATCCGGAAATTTGTGCCTGAAGTAGCGGCAAAGGGCTTTTCCGTACAAAATGCTTATGAGAACAATCAGGAAGTCCTGTATATTACCGAGCGTTGTGTTTTCAGCCTTACAGAGAACGGCCTGACGCTGACCGAAGTCGCGCCGGGGATCGATATACAGACCCAGATTCTGGATCTTCTGGATTTCGAAGTGAAAGTTGCGGATGAGGTGAAAACAATGGAATTTGCTCCGGAAAAAGAAATGAGCTTCTTCTGATCCGGTTACCGGGTCTTCATAAACCATTCCTCAAGATGGTCCAGATTCAGATCGGAATGTTCGATCTCCCTGGCAAGCTGATAAGCGGAGCGGATCAAAGCGTTTTGATCCGCTCCGCTGCTGAATGCGATATAAAAGATCCATTTCACACACTCTGTGCAAAGAAGAGTCTTAGAAAGAATCCAGCCGTCATAGACCGCTCCGCAGAAATAAGTATAAAGGAGCAGCATAAGGATCTGCTCTCCTGCTGTTTCGCAGTCATCAGCGAATTGACGAAACTGCCGGACGGTTTCTTCATCCGAAGTATTATTGATCAGAAGCTTCCAGGCCTTCTCCAGAGTACCGGTCCAGTCCGTATGCATTTTTTCGAGTTCGAACAGAACGGAAAAGGTCCTTTTTTCAACGTCCGGGTCCTGCAGCCACGACGGCAATTTGTCCTTTCCCTTTACAGCAGTCCGGAATTCATCGATTTGTTCATCCAGTTCAAACAGATCGCCGTCATCCAGAAGATTCTGCATCTCTTTGCCGAACCGGCTGATGTGCACGAGACGGGCGATCAATGGAAGCGAACGGTCCTGCGCGATGCTGAAAAGGAATTCTCTTGCGTCAGCGAGTTTGTCATACAGGAGATAATCGAAATCCTCAAACTCCTCTTCTTCTTTTGTTTCTTCTTCAGCGAACGTCATAGGTTCCGGATCGTTCAGCAGACGCTCTGCCGCGTGAGGACAGGAAAGGGAGAGGGAGTATTCGCGGACGTTTTCAAACTCTTCCGCATGCCGGGGATAATTCCGGCAGGTATCACACAGTGCTTCTTCTCCATAACTTTTCTGAAGATAGCAAAGCTCATCGGGGTCCAGAAAACCGCAGATTCTCCCGTTCTGACGGAATACTTCTTCCTTTTCGTTTACATTGGCCCGCACTCTCCCATCTGTTTCTCCCAGTGCACGGTACCGTACGATCGATTCCGGGTCCGGAACGATCTGCCAGAATTTGCAGCAGCTTTCCGGACACTTTGAAGCGATGCAGTGAAATTGATCAAATCCTTTTTGCTTTAAGATATACATAGAGTTTATTTCCTAATTCCCGGAGCTTTTTCTGATGTTCAATAGATTATAGATAAAAAGCGCAGCGATAACAATCACCGCGCCGGTAACGGCCAGCGGCTTAAGCCTTTCATGCAGGATGAATGCTGCCAGAACCGGATTCAGGATGGGTTCGATCCCGTTGATCAGGGAAGCCGTAACGGGAGCGGTATGCTTCGTTCCCTGATAGAAAAAGATATAGGCCAGACCGACCTGAACGATACCGAACACAAGGATGATAATAATCGCGCGGGCGGAAAAATCCGTTTCCCTGGCCGCGAAAGGCGTCAGGATGATCCCTGCCGCCAGCTGTCCGAAAAACATGGAGGAAAGCGCGTCAGCGCCTTCCAGTGAGTTCAGAAGAAACAGACCGGCATAAAACACACCGGACGCAAGGGCGATCAGATCTCCGGCGATTCGTCCATCCGCCAGACCGTCCACAAAGAAGCAAAGGATTCCCGTCATGACGACCGCCATAGTGATCACATCAAGACGTGCCGGCTTTTTCCGGAAGTAAACGGACACGAAGATCATAATCCAGACCGGCGCAGTATACTGCAGGACGATCGCGTTGGCAGCGGTAGTCATTTTGTTCGCGACAATAAAAAGTGTGGTGACACCGAACATGCAGACCGCGCCGAAAACGATCATCCGATTGATCCTGAGCCTGTGATGAGTGGCGATCAGATACACGCCGATCACCATACTGGCGATGAGGTCGCGGGCTCCGTTAATGGACAGTGCCGACCAGGGTGACAGTTTGGAGAGAACACCGGCGGTGGAGAAACAGACGGATGCAAGGATCATCATGATCACGCCGAAAACAGCATGGGAATGGTCATGCTGTAACATGTGTTTTTGATGTGCCTTTACGGATCCGCTCTCTCTCATCGACTTTCAGTATGCGGCCTTTCAATTTTTTTCCATTATGCCTTTCAACACATTCCAACAGACTCTGTCTCCCTCGTTAATATCCAGACGGTAAAGCTCTTTGTCCGGATATCTTATGACCTGCACTGTTCCGCTGTCATCCCGCAGAGAAACGACTGCCATAACAGGCGTGCTGTCGGAACGCTCCTCACAGCCGAAATCGATATCCTCTTCTATTTTTATGACTGTATATTCCATCTCGTCACCGTCAGCGCCCATGGGTTCATTCTCCCGCTTTCAACTGAAATATCATGTATACCGGGTTATGGTCTGAATACCTGTAATTCGTCTGGATTACGTTGCTCTTTGTGACTTCCACATTGGCGGATTTGATAAAGCCGTCGAC
>CADBNG010000443.1 GCA_902795985.1 uncultured Lachnospiraceae bacterium | reverse complement strand
CGCCTCTTTACTTTCACGCTGGAGAATGATAAAATATTACAATTATCGCGCATCGCTGAAAATGCCGGAAGCCGGATCCTTGACCGCAGGCCGAAAAGCCTGGCCATTCTGGAGAGCATGCTGTAAGGATCCGCAGACCGTACTCCCTGTTCGAAGACCATCATGATTAAAACGCTGGCAAGTCATATAAAGGAATACAAAAGGGACAGCATCCTGGGGCCGATCTTCATGATCGCCGAGGTTGTTGTGGATATGATTATTCCTCTGCTGATGGCCTCCATTATTGACGACGGTGTGGAAAAGGGCGATATCCGGCATATTATTATCGTCGGCATCTGGATGCTGGTAGCGGCGCTGGCCGGTCTTTTCACCGGTATGGGCGGCGCGGCGGCAGCGGCAAAGGCCTCCGCCGGACTGGCGAAGAACTTAAGGGAGGCCATGTTCGCCAATATCCAGTCCTTTTCTTTTTCCAATATCGACAAATTCAGTACGCCCAGCCTGGTTACCCGGCTGACGACGGACGTGACCAATATCCAGAACGCGTTCATGATGATTCTGCGGATGTTTATCCGCGCGCCGTTCTCTCTGATTATCGCCATGGTGATGTCTTACGTCATCAGTCCAAGACTGGCCAATATCTACCTGATTACGATTATTATTCTTGCCTGCGTGATCTTCCTGATCATGCGTGTGGCGATCAAATACTTCAAGGCCGCTTTCCCTAAATATGACGAGCTGAACGAAAGCATTCAGGAAAACGTCGCCGGCATGCGGGTTGTCAAGGCCTACGTCCGCGAGGACCACGAAATTGACAAGTTCAACAAAGCCAGCATGGGCATTTACAACGTGTTCAAGAAGGCGGAGCGCACCATCTGCGGGGCTCCGGCCATTATGAATGCGGCGATTTTCACCTGCATCATCCTGATCAGCTGGGTCGGCGCGAAAATGATCGTTGCCGATGACCTGACCACCGGACAGCTGATGAGCCTGCTGACCTACTGCATGAACATTCTGATGAGCCTGATGATGATGTCGGTGGTTTTCGTCATGATCACCATGTCCCAGGCCAGCGCCGAGCGTATCTGCGAAGTCCTGAATGAAACCAGCGACCTGGCCAATCCTGAGAACCCGGTTTATGAGGTGAAGGACGGCAGCATTGAGTTTGACCATGTCTATTTCAGTTATCATAAAACCAGTGAAGAACCCGTTCTCCGGGATATCAGCATGAGCATCCGTTCCGGCGAGACCATCGGGATTATCGGCGGAACCGGCAGTGCCAAGACGTCATTGATCAATATGATTTCCCGGCTGTATGACGTGGATGAAGGCAGCGTGAAAGTCGGCGGACTGGATGTCCGGGAGTATGACATGGAGACGCTGAGAAACAACGTGGCCGTGGTCCTGCAGAAGAACGAGCTGTTTTCCGGGACCATTCTCGAAAACCTGCGATGGGGGGACCCGGAAGCTTCCCTGGAGGACTGCCGGAGGGCCTGCCGTCTGGCCTGCGCCGATGATTTTATCGAAAAAATGCCGGACGGATACAATACGATGATCCAGCAGGGCGGAACCAATGTGTCCGGCGGACAGAAGCAGAGAATCTGTATCGCCAGGGCGCTGCTGAAGAAGCCGAAGGTCCTGATCCTCGACGACTCCACCAGCGCGGTGGACACGGCGACGGATGCCCGGATCCGCCGGGCGTTCCGGGAGGATCTGCCGGAGATTACCAAAACCATAATTGCCCAGCGTATTTCCAGCGTCCAGGACGCAGACCGGATTATCGTGATGAACGAAGGCCGGATCGACGCCTTTGACACTCACGAAAACCTGCTGAAGACCAATGCCATTTACAGTGAAGTGTACGAGTCGCAGAACAACGGAAACGGCGACTTCGACGAGGCGGGAGGTGAGCTGTAATGCCGGGCCCGCGACGCACTAATTTCGGAGCGAAAAATACCGTCGAGAATCCCATGAAAGTTCTGGGAAAGATCATCGGATATATTTTCCGCTATTACAAATTCCGCTATATCCTGGTGCTTGCCATGATTGTGGTGACGGTTCTGGCGACCGTCCAGGGCACCATGTTCATGCGGACGCTGATTGACGATTATATCCTTCCGATGATCGGACAGGAAAAACCGGATTTCGGTCCGCTTCTAGCCGCGATCCTGAAAGTGGCGGCCTTTTACGCGGCCGGTGTTGCCGCGACGTTCCTTCGCGCCTATATAATGGTCAGCGTGACCCAGGGCACGATGAAACACATCCGGGACGATATGTTCCATCATATGGAGCGGCTTCCGATCCGGTACTTTGACACCCATGCCCGCGGCGATATCATGTCCATGTACACCAACGACGTGGATACGCTGCGCCAGCTGATCGATCAGAGTATTCCGCAGCTGATCAACAGCGGTTTTACGATTGTATCCGTGCTGATCAGCATGCTCATTCTGGACGTTCCGCTGACGATTGTGACGCTGGCGATGGTCGGTGTCGTTGCGCTGGTCACCAAGAGAATCGGCACCCAGAGCGGTAAGTATTTCTTTGCCCAGCAGAACGCGGTGGGCAAGCTGAACGGCTTTGTGGAGGAAATGATGACGGGCGAGAAGGTCGTCAAGGTTTTCTGCCATGAAGAAGAGGCCAAGAGGGATTTCAGGCAGCTGAACGAGCATCTGTTTGATTCCTCTTACAACGCCAATAAATACGGCAACTATATGGGCCCGGTCAACGCGCAGATCGGTCATGTGAGTTATGTGCTCTGCTCGATTCTGGGCGGAATCCTGACCATTACCGGAGTCACCGGCCTGACACTGGGCGGGCTCGCCAGCTTCCTGACCTTTAACCGGAACTTCTCCATGCCGATTTTCCAGATCAGCATGCAGGTGAATTCGATCGTCATGGCGCTTGCCGGCGCGGACCGGATTCTCCGCCTGCTGAATGAACCGGAAGAAGCCGATGACGGTTATGTCAACCTGGTGCGGGTACAGAAAGAGGGAGAGGCACTGAAGGAGTGCCAGGAACGTACCGGACGCTGGGCCTGGAAGAAGGACGATAACGGGGACGGCAATCCGGAATACCGCCCGATGAAGGGCGAAGTCGTCTTTAAAGACGTCGATTTCGGCTATATACCGGAAAAACAGGTATTGTTTGACGTCAGTCTGTACGCAAAGCCGGGTCAGAAGATCGCCTTTGTCGGCACTACCGGCGCCGGAAAAACCACGATCATCAATCTGATCAACCGGTTCTATGATATTCAGGACGGCAGTATCACCTATGACGGGATCGATATTGCCAGGATCAAAAAAGGAGAACTGCGGCGGTCGCTGGGTATGGTGCTTCAGGAAACGGCACTGTTTACCGGAACCGTCATGGAAAACATCCGGTACGGCAGACTGGATGCAACGGATGAAGAGGTCATTGAAGCCGCGAAGCTGGCCAACGCGGACTACTTCATCCGGAGACTGCCGGAAGGATATAACACCGTACTGGCCGGCAACGGTGCATCACTAAGCCAGGGACAGCGGCAGCTATTGTCCATTGCGCGGGTCGCCGTCGCCAACCCGCCTGTACTGATTCTGGACGAGGCTACAAGTTCGATCGATACCAGAACGGAGCGGATAGTACAGGACGGGATGGATAAGCTGATGAGCGGAAGAACAAGCTTCGTAATCGCTCACAGACTTTCGACAGTCCGCAACGCCGACTGCATCATGGTTCTTGAAGCAGGCCGGATTATCGAACGGGGAACTCACGAGCAGCTGCTGGAGCTGAAGGGAAAGTATTACCAGCTCTATACCGGCGGTGATAATAAGGAGAATAAAGAATGAATATTACAGCACTGGATTTCAAAATAAAAGAAATGGCGTCGCGTATCAAGGAGATGCGCGAAATCAAGAAATATACCCCGGCGGAAATGGCGGATAAGACCGATACCACCATTGAAGAGTATCTGGCCTGTGAAAACGGCGAACAGGATCTGAACTTCGCGTTTATTTACCGCTGCGCCCTGGCCTTCGGCGTGGACGTTACGGATATCATCGAAGGCGTCAGCCCGACCCTGCAGTCCTATACCCTTACAAGAAAAGGGGAAGGGCAGCGGATCGACGAAGCCCATGGAATGATTTATCATAACCTGGCGCCGGCTTTCAAGAACAGGATTGCCGAACCGCTTTATGTCCATGTCCCCTATGATCCGGATGCCCGGAACCGGGACATTGAGCTGACGACGCACGCGGGGCAGGAGCTGGATATTGTTGTTTCCGGCCATCTGTGCGTGCAGGTGGGCTCCCATAAGGAAATCCTGAATGAGGGCGATTCCATTTATTATGACAGCAGCACGCCCCACGGCATGATCGCGGTGGAGGAAGAAGACTGCATCTTTTACGCCATCGTTCTGAATCCCACGGGAGAGCCGATTCCGGAGCTTTCGCCCAGCGCGCAGGTCCAGACCAGGATCGCCAAGAGGGATGAGGACGATCAGAACCGTATCTGGCATCGTTTCATCGAAGTGGAAGAGAACGAAAACGGTACGCCGACGAAGATTACCTTTAAAAACACGGAGAAGTTCAACTTCGCCTTTGACCTGATCGATGAAATGGCCAAAAAGGACCCCAACAAGCTGGCCCTTCTGCACATCGACCGCAATAAGGTGGAACGGCGCTTCACCTTTAACGACATCAAGCGGCTGTCCAACCGCTGCGCGAACTATTACAAGGCCATCGGCATTAAGCGCGGGGATAAAGTGATGCTGTGCCTGCGCCGGAATTACCAGTACTGGTTCGCGATTCTCGGCCTGAACAAAATCGGCGCGGTGGCCATCCTGGCGCCGAACCAGCTGCAGGAGCATGATTTTGAATACCGCTTCCGGGCCGCGGGAATCCGAGCGATCCTGTGCACCGCGGACGGAGATGTGGCGGATGAAGTGGATAAAGCCCTTCAGGATTATTCCGAACTGGATATCAAGATCATTGTTAACGGCAAGAGAGAAGGATGGAGAACCTTCGACGAAGAATATCCGCTGTACAGCACCCACTTCCGCCGGACGGAAACTTCTCCGGGCGGCGACGACATGATGCTGATGTTCTTCACTTCCGGAACCTCCGGTTATCCCAAGATGGCGGCCCACAATTATAAATACCCGCTGGGACATTTCCATACGGCGAAATACTGGCACTGCGTGGATCCGGACGGTCTGCATCTGACCATTTCCGATACCGGCTGGGCCAAGGCCATGTGGGGAAAACTTTACGGGCAGTGGCTGTGTGAAGCCGGGCTGTTCGTTTACGATTTCGATCGCTTTGACGCGGCGGATATCCTGCCGATGTTCGCAAAATACAATATTACGTCCTTCTGCGCGCCGCCGACGATGCTCCGGCTGCTCGTGAAGCAGGATATTTCCCAGTATGATCTTTCCTCGGTCAAGCATATGACCAGCGCCGGAGAAGCGCTGAATCCGGAAGTATACCGGCAGTTTGAGAAGATTACCGGTCTTCAGATTCTGGAGGGCTTCGGCCAGACGGAAACCACCATGGTGATCGGCAACATGACCGGCGCCACCCATAAGGTCGGATCCATGGGCAAACCGGCTCCGATCTACGACGTGGAGCTGGTGGACGAGGACGGAAAACCCGTACCGCCCGGTGAAACCGGCGAAATCGTCATCCGGGTTGCGGACGGGGCTCCGAACGGCCTGTTTACCGGGTATTACAGGGATTCCGAAAAGACCGCGGAGGTCTGGCACGACGGCTATTATCATACGGGGGATACGGCCTGGAAGGATGAGGACGGATTCTACTGGTACGTAGGCCGGATCGATGACGTAATCAAATCCTCCGGCTACCGGATCGGACCGTTTGAGATCGAAAGCGTTATCATGGAGCTGCCCTATGTTCTGGAATGCGGCGTGTCCGCCGCCCCGGATGAAGTCCGGGGCCAGATCGTAAAGGCCAGCATCGTTCTGACGGAAGGCACCGAGCCGACGGAAGAATTAAAGAAAGAAATCCAGGACTATGTAAAGGCCAACACGGCCCCCTACAAATATCCGAGACTGGTGGTCTTCCGCGATGAACTGCCGAAGACGGTGAGCGGGAAGATTCAGAGGAATAAATT
>CADBNG010000442.1 GCA_902795985.1 uncultured Lachnospiraceae bacterium | reverse complement strand
GACGGCAGCGATCCGAAGATCAGCCCGCCGGGAGAAAGTCTTCCGGTCTCCCGAAGCACATCAGCATCATAGCAGGTATTGGCAAATACCACAGAGCCTGACATTGCCATGGCAAGGCTTTCTTCGGTGAATACACCCTCTTTAGCGATATCAGGAAGCGTGAGCAGTATTCCCTGTCCGCTCCGATTGTTTCCCCAGATTCCTGCCGCGTAGGCACCTACGGTCTCCACGACCGCGCCCCGATCCGGAATGATCTCTGTGACCGTTCCCGGAAATCCGGCATACACCGCTTCCAGATCCTCGCTGTCAGCTTCAAAGATCAGATTACCGGAACTGACACCGAGAAACCGCCCGCTGGTCAGCGCGTTCAGCGTCCGCGTTCTGCGGTCCGAACGCCGGGCGATCGGTTCGCTGACAGAAACAAAATCCCCTTCGTTGATCAGCAGATAGTCCTGCAGCCGGGTACCGCGCGGCAGATCCAATGCGTCATAAAGATTGATGGAAAAATGCTTCCGCCAGATCTTACGCCATGCGATCTGCATCGTAGGATCCGTAACCTGTCCCGGGAATACCATGACAGTCCCATTCCGGGTCAGCTTCCGGGGACACCGCACCGGTCCCGAAGAAATGATTTTTGCCGCGGCAGTCTGCATCTCTAATCCAATCCTCTTCTTTATTCTGAAAACAGGAAAACCTGTCAGATCATTTTCTTAAAATCACAGAATGCACCTTTTTATTCTGTGATGACTGTAAACCTGTTACTGGCTGTATTCTCTCCAGACACCCAACTCTGTTTTCCAGCGTTCCAGCAGATGGATCTGAGCGCTGCGGTCTTTCGGCAGTTCAAGCTGATCTCCCCGCATATCAAACACCAGACCGAAACATCCGCTTTTGAATCCAAAGGAAGTCCATGTCGGCACTCCGGGAATCACAACAGATCGGTCCACGTTGAACCAGTCCAGTTCATAATAGCGGCCATATTCCAGCGGTATACGTTTTATGCCGCCCTGTACGATATCGTATTTCGCAACGCTTCCGGTATCATCCCGCAGTGAAATGCTGAAGGCCCGTTTGCCTTCTTTGACCCGTGAGACCGGTGTCAGCACTCTGCCCAGGTTCAGGAACATTGCCGGTGTGGTGACCTGAGCAGCCAACTCCCGATTTACACCCGCCAATGCACCCACAGCAGAAGCAAGCCCGTTCATGTCAAGATAGTAATCAACCATACCCATCGGCCGCAGGCTGTCCATCCCGATGCGCAGCGCATCACCCGGATCTTCAACATTCCGAAGCACTGCACCGCCGAGAAGGATCATTCCCAGTGTCCCGTCAGTCAAAAGCCCGCGTGAAGAGCTTTTGGCTGCTGCATTACGGATCAGAAACTGAGCCAGGGTCTGTTCGATTTCCGCAGAATAGCTGTTAGCGGGGACCAGTTCCGGACGTAATGACTTATTGAGAATATAATCCCGAAGCTCACTTTCTTTTAGCTGGAACCCTACTCTCGGCAAAATTTCATCTGCACTTGTCTGTTCAAGAAGCTTTGGCAGGGTTCTGCCGATACCGGCTTCATATACATTCATATCCAGATCCAGATTTGTACCGAAAGCCGCGATGGTCCTGTTAGCACCCACCTCGATCCCTAACGCTGAACGATTCGCGCGGTTGATACGGCTCAGCAGACGGATGCAGCGTCCATATGCAAAATCCGCCGAAACCGCCTCACACTGTGTTTCAGTCCGAAGCTGCCGGATCGCGGGATTCCGTTTTTCACCAAAGTCCACCATGACCTTCTGGAAGGCAGTGGTGGGAGAAAGTTTCGGTTCGGTCGTCCCGAGGATATTGTCGGAGAACGATATATCCGTGACCTGGCGGAAAACTTTTTCAAACTGGGGCCTTGCATCAGCATTGCCCATGAAAAGAATTTCAGGACGGTTCTTTTCCTCGATGCTCTTACAAACCAGCAGGAGGATCTCTCCCAGACGGTACAGGGCATGCTCCGCACCCTCTTCCGTGCCGCCGGCGACCAGTACGATATCAGGATCCGCAGCTGCGGCGCTTCCTATGTTTTCGGTCAGGGACCTGCCTTCCATTGCGCAGACAACAGCTGAACTCTTCAGTCCATTCTTCCGCAGCAATTCTTCCATCGCGGAGATGGATCTACCGCCGGTAAGTCCCATAAGGACGACGCGGGGCATCTCTCCGCCGCTCCAGCTGAGGACCACCTGATCCGCACCGATCATCCCCAGCTTCTGAGGCGTGATGATGCGGCCATTATCGTCAAGGAAATGCCTGCCCAGAGCGGATTCCAGCTTCTGTACGGCACCGG
>CADBNG010000441.1 GCA_902795985.1 uncultured Lachnospiraceae bacterium | reverse complement strand
TTTCTGGCTATAGTGACGTCAAAACCTCATTCGATCACGGATCTGGTCGTCGATCATTTTGAACTGCGGCAGTACTTCGATTACATCACAGGCCCTGAGCTTTCGGATCCTTCCAGTGACAAGTCCAAGCTGATCCGCCGCGCCATGGAGGCTCTTGGCGCGGATCCGGAAAAGACGGTCATGATCGGAGATACCAGGTACGACGTGGAAGGAGCATCTTCCTGCGGGATCGCATCCTGCGGAGTTACCTACGGTTACGGCACCTTGGAAGAACTGGAGGAAGCCGGGGCGGATTTTCTGGCGGATAAGCCGGAAGATATTCTGGAACTGAACAAAATGGAACAAAAATAAGAACGGAATTCGAACAAAAAGACCTGCGGACGCACGGATGCCCGCAGGTTTTCTTTTATGAAGAACCGGACAGTGACGATTAAACGACGAAGCACCTTCCTTCGGGCATATGCGCCTTCAGGTACGAATAGAGTTCGTCACCCGGAATATCCGCCTGTCCGTCAGGCAGGATGAATGCACGACTCTCGTTGAAGTAAAGATAGGTGCAGTCCCGCGATCTGTGCCTCGATCTGGATAAAATAGAGGCCGAAGCAAAACATCGGAACGGCCAGGCCAAGTCCGAAAAGAAGGCCGGCGAATGTTCCCGACGGGCGTACGGACAGAAAAAGGTATGCCGTTGATGCAGCGAGCAGGAGCATGGAAACAAGTAAAGGCGCAAACCATCTGCGCTGACGCCGGAAGGTGTCGAAAGCGCAGAACTGCCTGTAACTTCTGGGGTCGAGATGAACATGGATGCGGATATCGGAAGCCATTGTTTTTCCTCTGTTCTGATTTATTTGATATACAAAGTATAGCATTAACCGGCTTGCGGGACAGTAAAACGTTTTATAGATAATTCAACAATGAAAGTTGGAATTGCGTGAAAATTAAGTATAAAAAATGCACAAACGCAAAGATAGTAAAACGTTTCTAGTTGTCAAAATATTCAACTGCAAATGAAAAAAGATTGATAGTATGAGAATAATTGACGTATACTTATAACACAAACAACATCTGCATTGCAGGCGACGTTATGGTTGGAGCAGGTTCCCTTTCCTCCATCATCGACTATATCAACAGCGCCATTCCGGGACTTACCGGCACCATTGCACTGGCGCTGTTGATCAACCTGACTTATAAACTTCCTTCCGACCAGGCGGTTGCTTTTATGCTGGGAGTGTACGTCGGCGCGGTTTCCGGCGGACTGTTCTCCGCGATCATGCTGAACATTCCCGGCACGCCTAATGCGGCAGCTACCGCTTTGGACGGATATCCGCTGGCCAGGAGGGGCAAAGGAGGCAAGGCGCTGTTTGGAGGGGTCATGGCAAGCTGCCTGGGTACGATCCTTTCCTGTATCCTTATGATGCTCGCCACGCCGTTCCTGTCCAGCATCGCGTTGAAATTCGGCAAGTGGGAAATGTTCCTTCTGGCTATTTTCGGAATCACCATCTGCGGCAACCTTTCTGTGGACTGTCCGCCTCTTAAGGGCTGGCTTGCCGGGTTTATCGGGTTCTTCGTCGCCATGATCGGCGTGGAGGATCTGTACAATTCCGGCCGTTTCATTTTTGTTCCGCAGCTTCGTTCCGGAGTGGAGCTTATTCCTGCCCTGATCGGCTTGTTCGGCATAGCCGAAGTACTCACGGTGCTTCAGGACCGGACGCCTATGGAAGTCAATTCCGATATGGGCACCATACTGCCGTCCAAAGAAGAACTCAAACAGCTCATGCGGCCGCTGATCCGGTCGACCCTGATCGGCTGCGGAATCGGCGCGATTCCCGGAGCGGGCGAAGATATCGCCGCCTGGCTGTCCTACTCGACCGGAAAGTCCTGCAGCAAAAACCGGGACCAGTTTGGAAAAGGTTCTTTTGAAGGCCTGGCTTGTTCCGAGACCGCAAATAACGCCTGTATACCGGGCGCCATCGAATTCTTGTCATTTCGTATGCCGAATTGGCGACGATCGGGGATTTTCAGGGATAAAACGGCACCGGAACAAAGAATTCTTGTCGTTTCGTATGATTAATCCCAATTGGACAAGCGGGTGACGGTCGTGCGAAATCAAAACAAAAGAAAATAGATTTCCTGATTGCATTTGCCGGTCCTTTTTGCTACAATACAACTGCTTTGGCCGACAGTTCATTTGTACCTTCCTGTCGTAAAACAAAACCGGGACTGCAATTCATGTTGATCTTTCGTATGAAATGCTGCCCTGCGGACATCGCAGGGCTTTGTCATGTCTGTCTGAAAGGCGTCTGATCTGCGGAAATGTGAACAGCAGCGGTATTGAAGCGTGCATGAACATTTATCGTAGAGGAGTGCTATCCATGAAAGAGAAAAAAACAGTAACTCAGTTGTTTATGGTCATTGCGGTCATTTATGTGACCTGCCTTCTGCTGTCCAATCTGATCGCCGGAAAAATGTGGGCAGTCACCGGAATTATTACTCTTCCGGCAGCAGTCATTCTGTTTCCGATCACCTATATCTTCGGAGATATCTTTACAGAGGTTTATGGTTTTAAGAAGGCGAGGACCATCATCTGGCTCGGATTTGCATGCAGCTTTTTCGCAGTCGCGGTTTAT
>CADBNG010000440.1 GCA_902795985.1 uncultured Lachnospiraceae bacterium | reverse complement strand
GGGCATCTAAAAGAAGAGAAAGATGGAAACTTAGATGCAAAAATTCAGCTGGGGCAGCAGGGACTGCATCTAAGAATGAAAAAAAGTCGGGAATTAGATGCGTCAGGGTGAGCGGGAACACTGTTCCGGGCATCTAAGGAAAGAAAAAGTGGAAGTTTAGATGCGTCAGGCTGGGCGGGAACCCTGCTTCGGGCATCTAAGAAGCAGAAAACAGGAAAGCTCAGATGCGTCAGGCAGGCTGCAAAGCAGGCCTGCCTGTTAAAATCTGCCGATAGAACAGCATGAAACGTATTTTACGAATGAATCAGGGAAATAAACCCACGGAACCATTTTTAACGCGAACCGTATTTGTTCTTCACCTTCAGCCGGTTGGCGTTTCTGGCCAGCATCGATTTCGCGGAGAAGTATTCGGCCCTGCTCTTGTTCATCTTCAGGGTCTCTTCGGCTTCCAGGATGTCCTGGCGGGAACGTTCCGCGTCGATTTCCTCCGGATGCTCGATAGCCGGGCAGAGAAGGGTGACCTTATTGTTCTCCATGACGCAGATGCCGTCCGAAACGGAAGCATAATGGGTGCCGTCTTCCGGGGTGCGGTACATCATGACTCCGGAAACAATGGCAATAACGATGTTCTCGTGATTCGCCATAATTCCGAAGTCTCCGGTGTCCGTCGGGACAACCAGGGATTCGCAGTCGCCTTCATAGAAGACGCCGTCCGATTCATAAATGGATAAATGAAATGTATTCATTGGAATTCCTTTTCAATTTCCGGATTCCGCGCAGGTCCGCCGGATCAGCCTTCGGCCATCAGCTTTTCAGCCTTTTCCTTCACTTCATCGATGGTGCCGACGTTATAGAACGCCAGCTCCGGATATTCATCCGCTTCGCCGTCCACAATGGCCTTAAAGCTGCGGATCGTATCCTTGAGCGGAACGTAGGTTCCGGGAATGCCGGTGAATTTTTCCGCCACGTGGGTCGGCTGGGCGAGGAAACGCTGCAGCTTACGGGCACGGGCAACGGTCAGCTTGTCTTCGTCGGAAAGCTCTTCCATACCGAGAATGGCGATGATATCACGCAGCTCGTTGTACTTCTGGAGGATTTCCTGTACGGTTCTTGCGATGCGGTAGTGTTCTTCCCCGACGATATCCGGCTCCAGAATACGGGAGGAGGATTCCAGCGGGTCGATGGCGGGATAAATACCCTGCTCGGCGATCTTACGGCTCAGAACGGTGGTGGCGTCCAGATGGGAGAAGGTCGTGGCGGGAGCGGGGTCGGTCAGGTCGTCCGCCGGGACGTAAACCGCCTGGACGGAGGTAACGGAACCGTCTTTTGTGGAAGTGATACGCTCCTGCAGGGCGCCCATTTCACTGGCCAGGGTCGGCTGGTAGCCGACGGCGGGGGGCATACGTCCCAGAAGGGACGATACCTCGGAACCGGCCTGCACGAAACGGAAAATGTTATCGATGAAAAGAAGCACGTCTTTATGCTCGGTATCGCGGAAATACTCCGCCATGGTCAGACCGGAAAGACCCACACGCATACGCACGCCGGGAGATTCGTTCATCTGACCGAAGACGAGGGCCGCTTTATCCAGAACGCCGCTGGATTCCATCTCGTTCCAGAGGTCGTTGCCTTCACGGCTTCGCTCGCCGACACCGGTGAAGATGGAATACCCGCCGTGCTCCATGGCCACGTTGTGGATCAGTTCCTGAATCAGAACGGTTTTGCCGACGCCGGCGCCGCCGAACAGGCCGATCTTACCGCCTTTGGCGTAGGGCTCCAGCAGGTCGATGGCTTTGATGCCGGTTTCCAGGATTTCAACAGCGGGAAGCTGATCCGCGAAGGAAGGAGCTTTCCGGTGAATGGACCAGCGCTCCACATTTTCGGGAAGCGGGCCTTTTTCGTCGATGGGATCTCCCAGCACGTTGAACATGCGGCCGAGAGTGCATTCGCCGACGGGCACCTGGATGCCGGTTCCGGGAGCGATAACCTCCATGCCGCGGGCAAGACCGTCGCTTTCCGCAAGGATGATGCAGCGGACGAGGCCTTCTTCCACATGCTTGGCGACCTCCATGACGCGCTTTTCACCGTTGATTTCGACGTACAGCGCCTCATTCAGCTTGGGAAGATGGGTATCGAACTTTACGTCTATGACCGGTCCGGAGATCCGGACGATAACTCCCTTTTTCACTTCTTTTTCTCCTTTTTTCGATGCATGGCCTGGGCTTTGGCACCGGCGGAAACCTCGATGATTTCGTTGGTGATTTCACCCTGACGCATGCGGTTGTAAAGCATCTGCAGCTCATTGGAAATGTTGGTCGCATTGTCGTTGGCGGAGCTCATGGCAGCCATACGGGCGTTCTGTTCACTGCAGAAACTGTCCACAATAGCGGAATAGATAAAGCCTGTCACATAGCTGTAAACGATCTTCTCCAGGACGACCTTTTCGGAAGGAATGAATTCGAAGGAAGAGTATTCTTCCGTTTCATTTTCACTCCAGATGTCGAAGTCGTCCTTCACGAAGGGCAGAATCAGATCCATGACCGGTTCTTCCACCAGAGCGGATTTCATGTCGGTATAGATAATATAGATACGGTTCACTTCGCCGCTGTCGTACAGATCGATCATCCGGTAGGCAATCTCGCGGGAGGTCCGTAGGGTCGGACGCTGGGCTGTATACAGGAATTCCTTCTCAAAGGGGATGCCTTTGTGCTCCAGGGCTTTCCGGCCGAATTCTCCGAGACAGAAGATTTTGGAACCGGGCTGTTTGCTGTACAGCCATTCGGTCAGCTTGATGACGTTGGTGTTGTAGGCGCCGGCCATCCCCTTATCAGCCGTGATAACCAGGATCGCGAACTTTTCCGAAGGATCAATATCCTTTCGTTCTCCGTCGAAGAAATACGGACTGTCCAGTTCTTCCGTGTGATGGAAGAGGGTCTTGATCCCCAGACGGAGGCCGTTGAAGAAGGGCCGGGTCTGGGCCAGTTCCCGCCGTGCCTTCTGAAGCTTCGTGGAGGAGATCAGGTACATGGCGTTGGTGATCTTGGCCGTATCGTTAACACTTTTTATTCGGTTTTTCAGCCCCTGCATTCCGGACATAAGCTTTTACCGTTCCTTTAAATCATAAATCAGTTTCCGCAAGAAAGGCCTTTGCCGTTTCGAGAATTTCCTCTTTGACGTTATCCGGAAGCTGTCCGTTTTCGTCAATATTGCGGCAGAGGGAGCTCTTCGTCAGTTCAAAATGCTCCAGAAGCTCTTTCGAGAAGCTGTTGATGCGTTCGATCGGCACTGTTTCGAAAATATGACCCAGGGCAGAAACCAGGAGGATGACCTGCTGATGCTGGGAATAGGGCTTGTACTGGGGCTGGCGAAGCAGCCGCATCAGACCCGCGCCGTAAACCAGCTGACGTTTCGTAATGTCATCCAGATCGCTGGAGAACTGCGTGAATACTTCCATTTCACGATACTGGGCCAGATCCAGCTTCAGGGCACCGGCCGCTTTCTTCATGGCCTTGGTCTGGGCATCGCCGCCGACTCGGGAAACCGAAAGGCCGACGTTGACCGCGGGACGCTGGCCGGCAAAGAACAGGTCGCTTTCCAGGAAGATCTGTCCGTCGGTGATGGAAATGATATTCGTCGGAATGTACGCCGAAATATCCCCGGCCTGGGTTTCAACGATCGGGAGGGCCGTAATGCTGCCGCCGCCCAGCTCATCCGAAAGACGGGCCGACCGTTCCAGAAGACGGGAATGGAGATAGAAGACGTCTCCAGGGAAGGCCTCACGTCCGGGGGAGCGTTCCAGCAGCAGGGAAAGAGCACGGTAGGCGATGGCGTGCTTGGAAAGATCATCGTAGACAATCAGCACGTCACGGCCTTTGTACATGAAATACTCTGCCAGGGAACAGCCGGTGTAAGGGGCGATGTACTGCAGCGGCACAGGATCGCTGGCCGAAGCGTTGATTACAACGGTATAGTCCATCGCGTCGTGATTCTTCAGCGTTCCCACAAGACGGGAGACCGAAGAAGCCTTCTGGCCGATGGCAACATAAATGCAGACCACGCCCTTGCCCTTCTGGTTCAGGATCGTATCCAGGGCGATGGCGGTCTTTCCGGTCTGACGGTCGCCGATGATCAGCTCACGCTGTCCGCGGCCGATGGGGAACATGGAATCGATGGAAAGAATACCGGTTTCCATCGGTGTGTTAACGCTCTGTCTTTCCAGAATTCCGGGCGCGGGAACTTCCATGGGACGGTAGTCCGCGGCTTCAATCTCGCCCAGTCCGTCCACAGGATAACCCAGGGAGTCGATAACGCGTCCGAGATAGGCGTCGCCGACCGGAATACCGGCGGTACGGCCGGTCCTGCGGGCTGTGCTGCCGGCTTCCACCTCTTCATCATCACCGAAAAGGATGCAGCCGACGGTGTCCTCCTTGAAGTCCTGGATCATGCCGCGCACGTCATTTTCAAACAGAAGGATTTCACCGTAGGTGGCGCCGTCCAGCCCGTTCAGAGTGGCGATGCCGTCGCCGACGCTTAAGACCGTACCGGTTTCGATCGGGGCGACGTCTTCGTTCCAGTCGGAGAGCATGGTGCGCATCAGCGGCATCAGCTGGTCGCGGGAAGCCGCCTTGCTCTTGATGTCCCGCTTCAGCTGTTCAAAGCGGGCCTTGGCGCTCCAGTCGTAGATCTGGCCGGCGGCCTTTAAAATAAAGCCCGCGCGGACGGAGTCGTCCTTTTCCCAGACGAGCTCGAAATCCTCATGGTATTTCTTTTTCAGAAAATCGAGAAACCGCTGCTTCTGCTCCTCGGAAGGGGCTTCCGAAGAACAGAGGACAGCCTGGTTCATATTCTCAAGACTGCTCATTTAAAAGCTCCTTCTCCGCAGCATCCAGGAAGCGGTCATAGGAATCCGAAACCGGCTCTTCCATAACCTTTTTCGCTGCTTTTACCGCAAGATCGGTGAGTTCGGTAGAAGACTGTTCGATGATGCGGTCGTGCTCGCGCTTCGCGGTCTGGGTCGCATTGTCGATGATTTTCTGAGCTTCTTCCCGGGCCTCTCTTGTCTGTTCTTCTCTGTATTTGCTGATTTCCTTATCGGCGGCCGCGCGCTTTTCGGAAAGCTCGGTCTTTAAGTTGCTTAAGCTTTCTTCATGCTCGGCCTTTAAGGCTTCGGCGTCTTTTAATTTTGCCTGGGCTTCATCTTCAAGCTGCGCGTAATGCTCGACGCGCTTGTCCATGAATTTCTTGACCGGATTGTAGAGAATAAAATACAGTCCGCCGAAAAGGATGCCGAAATTCAGTAAATGAAGAAAGATCTGCTGAATATCTATTCCTAACATATCTGCAAACTCCCTTCCAGTATTACATTACGAAGATAATCAGGATCGCTACGATCAGGGCATAGATGATCGCGGTTTCCATGAAAACGATACCCAGGATCAGGTTGGTACGGATATCGCCCTTGATCTCCGGCTGACGGGCCATGGATTCGGCAGCACGTCCGGTGGCAAGTCCCATACCGAGCGCGCCAAGACCGGCCGCCACGGCGATGGCAATACCGGCGCCCAGTGCCTTGCCCATGATGGAAGAGGAAGCGGCCGCTTCTGCGGCTGCAGCATCTCCGCCATCCGCGAAAACGAGAGCGGACACCGCGAAAACAACGGTAAGCAGTACCAGTAAACCGACAATACTTTTGACTTTTTTCATGATAATCTCCTTTAACCCTCAGCTCCGGCCTGGACCTGAATATTTTTTTGTTTCTTTTTTCTGACTTTTTTTACTTTTATTTTCTTCGGATGGTCCTCAGAGACCTCCGCAGAATACATGGATACGAGCATGCACAGAATGTAGGTCTGCATAATGGCGTGAATACAGGTAAACATGATGCCGACGATAACCGGCAGGACAAAGCTGAGCTGCAGCACGTAGTAGACCAGTTCCGTAACAAGAAGACCGGACAGCAGCGCGCCGAAAAGACGGAAGCTCATGGAAATGGGAAGGGAAAACTCCTTTAAGGTATATCCGATTCCCTTGACTCCGTTGCCGGCGATACCGGAGGCCAGAATGATAATATAGGAAAGAACACCGAGACAGATGGCCCCGTTGATATCGGACAGCGGCGCCGACATGGCAATAAAGTGGCCTTCCGTGGTTTTCAGCTGAATACCCAGAAGCTCGGACATGGTGCCCCAGAAAATGTAGCTGCCGGCAGCCAGCATATAGGCGCCGAGGAAACGGTTGAGCTTTCTGGATTTGGTATGCGCCTGATTGTCAAAGAAGCTGACGAGCAGTTCCACCAGGATCTGGAGCTTCCCGGGAGTGTAGCTGAACCTTGGAATAATGAAGATCCGGATCAGCAGCGCCCCGATCAGGATCAGAATGACCATGATGAAGCTGGAAAGGACAGCCGGATTGACCTCCATACCGAAGAAGAAGACCTTGTTTGCCTCATGCAGGACGGCATCCCGCAGTGTCTCGGCCAGGGTTTCGGTCTTGGCGTTGCCTGCCGCGATCAGGGACCCGAAGAAGGAAATGAAGATCCAGGCCACAAGAATGATCGTTGCGGTGATCCGGACTTTTTTCGGCATCAGGTCGTTCTTGCGCTTTTTCGGGCGGAAGAATTTGACGATTCCTTCGATCAGGGCCTGAAAGCGGCCCGGGACGACTTTGAATCGCGGGACCGCGAACAGCCGGATGAGGGCTGCGGCGGCGATGATCGCGAGGACGACAATAAAACAGGTCAGCCATACTCTGTTTACGGAAGAGGGGGTGCCTGCGTTTGCGGCAGGAGCCCAGTGAATTCCGTAAGCCCCGATTGCCATAACGATAATCCAGGCCGCGATCACAGAGACGCTGACGATCAATGTCTTTTTGTTCATTTGAATGATCCTCTTTTGTTCTGCAGCCGTTCGTAAAAAACGAAGGCATTTCATAGCATTAAATTCTATCACTCCGGGAGAAACAAAACAAGGGCGAGTTAGACGATGGATTATAAAAATAATGTTAATTTTATTATTACCCCTGCCGCGCGGATCAAAGGGGCTCAAAGGGGACAGTCCCCTTTGAGCCCCTTTGATCCGCGCGGCGGGGCATGGCTGCAGAATGGGCTT
>CADBNG010000439.1 GCA_902795985.1 uncultured Lachnospiraceae bacterium | reverse complement strand
CATCGAAAAAGATATTAAAAACGGCAGTAAGGTCACGCTGAGTAATGTCGGAAGCAAAAACGGCAGCGGCAAGAGCATGTGGGCGTCAAGCACCATTTCCGTTGAGATGAAGGATTCCTATACCGGAGAGACGTTATTTGCATCCTTTAATCTTTACCGATATGCGGCCAAATGGTGTACGCCGGCTTAATCTCGCCGGGCTTTCCGGAGGACGGGGCTGCCGCACTAACGTGCGGCGCCCCAACGCCGCATCACACGAAAGGAAAACTCTATGATTCTGTCACGAAACCCCAAAAAGGCCGCCCTCAGACGGCTTGCCGCCTGCCTGGCCTTTGTCCTGGTCGCGGCGGCAGTTCTGATCCCGGCCGCGCCGGCCCAGGCCGCGTCCGCAGCCATTTCCGGTCCCGCGAAAATCCGGATCGGTGTCGGGCCCAATTACCTGAAAGAGATTTATTTCACCTTTCCTTCTTCCCAGTATACAATGAAGAACTTTTCCGCCACGATGGACGGCAAAGCCGTCAAGGCCCTGAAAACCCGGGTAACTTATGGCTTTCCCGGCGAAAACGGTTACAGCAGAGGCCTCAGCGTTTATGCCGCCAAATCGGGCACCTACAAACTGAAATTTGATGTTTACAAGAGCGGGAAAAAGAATACTTCCCGTACTCTGACCGTCTATGCGGTCAACGCCGAAGCCGGCGGAGTCATGAAATCCGTATCTTTCGACGGCAAAACCTGTCCCAAACCCGGCGGACAGGCCATTTATCTCCCGAATAAGACTTCCGGCGTGATCAAATTCAATCCGGCTGCCGGCTTGACGGTCACCGGGATCAAAATGTCTTGCCTGAACGAAAAAGGCGCATGGGTGACCAAGTCCATCAAAAACGGAAGCAAGGTGACGCTGAATACCATCGGAAGCAAATATATCATGGATAACGACGCTGCGAAATCCGTTCTCAGAGACATGTGGGCTGAAACCAGGTTCGAAGTCACCTTAAAAGATTCCTATGCCGGTGGAACTGTGCCCTATACCATCTATATCAACCGCCTGGCCGCGAAGTGGGTAAAGGTGAAGCTGTGACGCTTCCGGAATACGGACCGTTAGGGACTGTCCCCTTCGGCACCTTCCTCCGTCCCTTTCGGGACGGGTCCGTTGGGGACTGTCCCCTTCGACACCTTTCAGCAATTGCCGGTATAGACAAACTGCAGCGACTCCCGGGCGATATCCGCAAGATGATAAACCCGACCGACGTCCGTCGCGCGCCGGTCCGTCATATGAAAGCGCGGGAAAAACCGTGAGATATGGAGCGGGATGCCGCCGCCGATGATTTTTCCTTCCGCGTCGCGAAGGCCGGCGATCCATGCGCACATTTCCCGCATTTCCTCCTCTGAGTCGTTTTCGCCGGGAACGATCAGCGTCGTCAGCTCCACATGGCAGCTCTTTACCGCAGCCTCGATAAAATCCATTGTCATTTTCCGATTGCCGCCGATCCGGCGGTACCAGTCATCGGTAAACCCTTTCAGGTCGATATTCATGGCATCGATATACGGGGCCAGTTTTTCCAGGATTTCAGCGGAGGCTGTCCCGTTGGTAACCAGGACGTTTTTCATGCATGCCGCATGGGTGATCTTCGCCGTGTCCAGAATATATTCATAGCCGATCAAAGGCTCGTTATAAGTGAACGCAATTCCGATATTGCCCCTGTCCCGGCAGTCCTGCGCGATCCGAGCCAGTTCCTCCGGAGAAAGATAATCCGCCTTCTTTCCGTCTTCCAAAGCTTCCTCCGACCAGGAAATGGAATAATTCTGGCAGAAAGGACACCTCAGATTGCACCCGTAACTGCCCACGGAAAGGATCCGGCTGCCCGGGTAAAAACGCGCCAGCGGTTTTTTTTCGATGGGATCCAGCGCCAGTGAGGTGATTTTTCCATAATTATCCGGCACGATCTTTCCGTTTCTGCAGCTTCGAACGCCGCAGAAGCCCGTCTCACCTTCTTCCGGATGACAGTGCCGGAAACACACATTGCAAACGGCCATGCTTTCCTCCAAAAGTATCCTCCAGATGTGCAGGTTCCAACTGACCAAAAAGGGCCGGTTTCCCTGCGCTTTTCGCTGCGGCAGGCGGGATGCTCCTCCGCCGGACCGACATCTTTGTCCGGCCTGTCCGTTTTTTAAATATGCCGGACGACTTCAAACCTCTGCAGCTTAACCTTCTCCCCCGGCCGGATGCCGGCCTTCTGTTTCGCGATGGCGATCTGGTCTTCCACCGTATCCACACCGTCCAGATCCGGAAGCAGAAGCCCTCTTTTCATGCCGCTGGTAACAATCACGCCGTATTTTTTCACATCCAGCTCCTCCGGGCCGTCAATTGCCTCCGGCGCGGAAAGAACATCCACATTAATCTCCAGCCAGGGCAGCTCCTCCTCACGGATCGGTGTAAAACGGGGATCCCTTGTCGCGGCGCTGACGGCATTTCCGATGATTTCTTCCGCAAGGGTTGCTTCCGTGGGAAGAAACGTCCCGATGCAGCCCCGGAGCCGGCCGTGTTCATGGATCGAAACGAAAGCCCCGGCACGGGTCTTCATCAGCTCCTCCGGAAGATCCGCCGGCAGCTTCAGGATTTTCCGGTCCCGGACCCAGGAAGTCACGGAAGCCCGCGCCAGACGGACGTACGCATCCGACTGTTCCTGTTTTTCCTGCATCTGTTCTTTTTGGGACTTCAGAAAACGCGCAAGAAAATGCCGGTCGTCATCCGGCCCTTCCGGATAAAACGTACAGATCCCGTACCCCACGCCCGTCACATCCTGATGCGACAGACGGGCCGCCCTCACGGCCATTCCGTCCAGCGCTCCCGCCATGATCACGAAGGAGCGGTGGCCGCATTCCGCGGCCTTATCACAGAACGTCTCATCGAAATCAAACAGCTCCCCGAAAGCCCCCCTTCCGCAGACATCCATAATCCGCTCATCATAGGCCGGTCCTTCCGGCGCATAGCCATACGGCCCGTAGGGCTGCAGCTTATGGGAAAGATCTCCGCTGCCGACAAAAACGACCCGGCGTTCCAACCGCTCGGCCGCCTCTTTAATCATCATTCCCAGCCGGTAATGATCGGTCAGGGGAAGTCCGGAAAGCCCGATCCGGATAATCTTTCCTTCGCTGTAATGCCGCCGGATAAACCAGAGCGGCACCATCACACCGTGATCCAGGGCTTTTTCCCGGTCGCCCAGCGTCCCGGCCGGAAAATCCGCGGCATCGGCCAGCCGGCAGATCATCTCCACCATTTCCGTATCGTATTCCTCCGAAAAGCGCTCCTGCGGCGCGCGGAAGGACGCGAAGGATCCTTTGGCTCCCTTCCCGGACGAAATCGAAAAATAATCCGAATACATCAGCGCGTGCGGGCTGGTGATCACAATCGTCTCCGGCTTCAGCTCCGCGATTTCCCGGGCCACCTGATCATAAGCCTCCGACGTCTCCTTAATCTCCTCTTCTCCGCCTCTTCCTACCGCCGGAACAATCAGCGGCGGGTGCGGCACCATAAAGGCTGCAAGTACCGGCATGGTTTTTCCTCCTTT
>CADBNG010000438.1 GCA_902795985.1 uncultured Lachnospiraceae bacterium | reverse complement strand
TCCGGGATCACAGTGACGTTGACTTTGACGCCGGTTGCGGCCTCAGCCTGCTTGTACATATTCAGAGAATCATCCGGGTTGACTTCGTTCCATGTGGTGATAGTCACTTCGCCTGCCGCTTCGTCAGCGGAAACTGCAGCTGCGGAAACTGCAAGAGATGCAATCATCGCGCATGAAAGCAAAACAGAAAGGATTTTTTTCTTCATAGTGTCAGCTCCTCCTTATAAAGCTATGTTAAACGTTTAACATCATTTTAAAAATAGTCCCGGGGCGCCGGATTGTCAATCTTCTTCGGTGTGTTTCCGGTAGAATTTATGTTCTGCATAATTTTACGCCCCTGTTTTTGTGAAGTGTTCACAATCCGCTTTATTTCTCTGCTTCCATAAAGTCATCCGCAGAATGCGCTTTAATCCGGTTTTTTGTTTAATCGTTTCTCCACCGTGGAATATTTACTTTTTTAGAAGAGGCTTTTATAATGCTGATAAAAGCAGCAAGGCAAAAAGGAAGGAAGGAGCGAACATCATGAAAAATACTATCAGAGTGCTTGAACACAGCAGTATCAGGATTGAAGGAAGCGCGGGAGTGATCTATACCGACCCGTTCAGGATTAAAGACGAAGCGCACGACGCAGACTTCATCTTTGTCACCCACGATCACTATGATCATTTTGTTCCGGAAGATATTGCGAAGATCAGCAAAGGACCGGAGACGACCCTTGTGGTTCCCCTCAACATGAAAGAAACTGCACAGGCTGCGAAAGACCTGGTCGGAAAGATTGTGACGGTGCAGCCGGGCGATCAGACAGAAATCGGCGGAATTCCCGTTGAAGCGGTTCCTTCCTACAATGTGAATAAAAAATTCCATCCGAAGGAAGCCGGATGGGTCGGATATATCTATACGATCGACGGCGAACGGATCTATATCGCCGGCGATACGGATATCAACGAAGATGTCCTGAAGGTACAGTGCGATGTCGCGCTGGTCCCGGTCGGCGGTACCTTTACGACGACCGCGGAGGAAGCCGCGGAACTGGTGAACAGCATCCGTCCGGAAACCGCCATTCCCACGCATTACGGGAGCATTGTCGGAAAGCCCGGAGATGCGGATGTGTTTGCGGAGAAAGTGGATGATTCCATTAAAGTCGAAATCCTGATGGAGAACTTCCAGGAAGGGGAATAAAAAGACTATTTCATGTAAATAGAACGGCATATGAACTATGCCGGCTGTGATACAGCGGAGACCGGAAGGCAATCCTCCCGGTCTCCGTTTTTGGTCTGTTCAGTTCATCAGGATATGGCTTTTTCCAGGGCCGCCCTGACATTTTCCCGGATTTTTTCGTAATCATCTCCCGGATGTGCTTCATACAGCTTTTCTTTCCCGATGAAAATCGACGGCACATAGTAATAGTCATAGCCATTTGTCCTCTCGGGATACACCTCTTCATTGACCCATTCGACCTTCGCTCCGGCATATTCCGGTTTTTCCCTCACAAGCTCCTCCAGTGCGCGCTTTGCATTGCGGCAGTAAGGGCATCCTTCCATATAAAAGATTGTTGCCTGCATCATTCTTTCCTCCTTCCTGTCATGGTCCGGATGTTAAACTGCTGATGCAGAAAATGCTGTTATCTTCATTTTAACACATTTTCAAATCAGTACAGCTTTAACACCTGAACCAGTCATCAAAACTATAACATCCAATAACTCGGCGCAGCCGCTTCAACGGGCAGTCAGACGTCTGCGGAAAAAGCGCACCGCTTCTTCCGCGCCTGCCGCCGCAAAAAGCACCATGGCCGCCGTCGACAGCGCGATCTCAGGACGCCCCGGATAAATCCAGGAAGGAATCGTCATGATCACGCCGAACAGCGCCATATAGAACGGAGCGAGGATCTCCGGCGGATTCCCGCTTCCGCCCTCCTCCCTCCATATCTCGTAGTCCCGAAAAAGAAAAATCAGCGGAACTGCCAGGAAGACCGCATTATAGCGGTAATTGCTCGGCAGATAATAGGACATAATGAAGCTTAGAAAAAGGATGGTCTTCCACCCGGAAGAGGCAGTCCATGCCAAAAACAGAAGTATGCACAGGCAGATATGGCCGGCCATGCTGCCATAAAAAGCCGCTTTATCAAATGGCATTCCCAAAAACGCCAGGACCGAACAGGTAATATGCTTAAACGACGTGTATTCCGTCACCATCCCCCCGGAAAGGTTAAAAAGGCCGGAAAGGTACAGCTTCAGTCCTCCCATTCCGCCGGTCAGGGCAAATGGCAGGAAAAACAGAAGCGCGCTGTAAACCGCAAAGCGCAAAGCTTCCCCGAAACGTCTTTCCTTCAGATATAACAGGATCAGTACCGCAGGATACAGCTTGAAATTCACGGCTGCAGCCAAAAGAACCAGCGCCGCTTCTTTGGACGCCTTTGTCTCCCCGTCCTTCAGATAAAGACCTGCCAGAATGAGAACCAGCGTCAGAAAGACCGGATTGCCCCGCTCAATGGCTCCCGCCGAAAACGGCAGGGAACAAAGAAGAAAAACGCCGAGGAGAACGCTTTTTTCCGCGCTGCTGCGCGTGATCTTCACGATCACCAGGATAAAGGCCGCTGCCGTCAAAAGCAGCAGCATCATATA
>CADBNG010000437.1 GCA_902795985.1 uncultured Lachnospiraceae bacterium | reverse complement strand
TCTTCAATCTCCGTCTGCAAAGAGGACATCAGCGTGTCATCCGCATCATATGCCCGAATCGTCATATAGGTGTCCATGGCAAAAACGCCAAGATTTTTTTCAGCAGGTCCTGTTCCGGGCCTCGAACAGCCCGGCAGCAAAAAAGAACCGAGCAGCAGGCCCAGGATCAGTACAGCCGCAGTCGCTGTTCGTTTTCCTGTATTATGCCGCATCGGTTCCTCCTGTTTTTCTTTCTTTTCCGGCTCTCCGGACCGTTTTCCCGCCGGCATCCGCCATCGATCCTTTCACCGGCCCGCTTCAGCCTTTGTTTCTCTGGGATTCGTAATAATCCCCGCCGATTTTTATCAGTTCTTCTCCCTCTTCGACTCTGCCGTTCGCTTTCAGCGCGGTTCCGCAGGACTGGCAGACGTAAGCATAATAACTGCTTTCCCCCTCTGTCCAGTTCCGGAGAATTCTCATCACCTCGCGGACTTCCGCGTCGGACCGTTCATTATAAAGAGATTTTTCCGGATCCTGCTTCTGATACAGCTGGGCCAGCGTCATATGGGTTGTGGCAATTTCCCCGGAAGACTTCGGGACTCCCTGCAGGGAATCGATCGCCCGGCGCAGCCAGATTTCCGCCTCTTCGTCCCGGCCCATATCAATCAGCAGGAGCGCGTAATTGTTTTCATAACTGGCCAGCCGGTAATCCGGAGCCTTCAGTTCTTTTTCATAAACCGCCCAGGTTTTGTGGAAAAAGGCTTCCGCGTCTTCGAACTGACGGTAGGCACGGCAGGCTGTGGCCGAATTCAGATACGTTGTCGCGCCGGCCATATGATCTTCCAGTCCCAGATAAGCGACCAGATAATCCGCCCGTTTAATGACCCGGTTTCCGTCTTCCACCCGCAGCATTTTCCGGTACAGGCCAATCATTTCGTTCAGGACAGTCAGCTCTGTTGCGTAATCCCCCTCGGCGCGCATCTTCTTCGCCCATCCTTCCAGACAGGCGGAAGCGCCGTCCAGATCATGAACACTGAAGTACTCATTGATCTCGTCGAAGATCCGGTCCGTTACATTTGCCGCCATGTCTGCCTCCTGCCGGGACTTTCTTCCGGCTGTCCGATCTCGATGCTCTTTTTGTATTCCGGTACCAGAATCTCGCAGTCCAGGCCCGCATTTACAATCTCTGCCGTATCCTCGCCCCGGGTCAGCGGCGGAAAAGTGTTATCAAAGTGCGTCAGAAGAACCTTTTCAGGATTCAGCCGGGAAATAATCCACTTTGCCTGCGCCAGATTGTCTTCATATCCCACATAGGGAAGGATCAGAAGATCGCAGTCAGAGGGATATCTCACATCCGGCAGCAGATTCATGCTGCCCAGCAGAAGAATCCGTTTTCCCTCGGCCATGATTTCATACATCAGCGTTTCATGGTTTTCCGGATATGTCCGGTTTGCCCGGAACGCATGGGGAAGGTTGTAAAAACGATGATACAGGCCGGGATCCTTCAGGCGGTCCTTTAAATCAATCCACAGGTCCGCATGGCAGCACGGCCAGGTCCGGATGGTCATATCCCCGAAACGGGTCTGAAGCCACGGGGCAATCCGTTTCAGATTCTCCGGACGGACTCCTTTTTTCCGCAGCGTCCGGTACGGGGTTTTGGTGCAGCAGACGGCTGCGGAAGGATTGCGCGTCACAATCTCCGGGATGCTCTCGATATGGTCAAAATGGCCGTGGGTGACCAGAATTCTGGAAAAGCCGTCAAAATCCGCTGCCGTAACAGGCGCCGGCGATCCTCTCCATGGAATAAAAGGATCCGTCAGCACCTCGCTCTGACGGGTCCTGATGGCAACCGATGCCGTACCGTACCATGTAATCTTCATTTCTTATCTCCGTAATTGAAACCGCTGGGTTCGCCGAGCGGGCGTTCCAGAAGCTCCGGGTTCGCACAGACATGATGCAGCAGCTTCAGCGAACGGGCGAAATAGAACCCGTCCCCGATCCGCTCGTCCAGTGTTATACCCAGATCGACCACTTTACGCAGGGCTTTGGAATGATCCGGCATAATCCGTTCTTCCTCATGAATGGTACCGACCGTGATCATC
>CADBNG010000436.1 GCA_902795985.1 uncultured Lachnospiraceae bacterium | reverse complement strand
CTGGGCGGCGGTTCGGACCGGGAGCAGGAACTGGTATGCCGGTACCTGTGTGAAATCCGGGATGAACTGGCCGATTATATCCGGAAGGGAGGCGTTGTACTGGCTGTCTGCGGAGGCTATCAGCTTCTGGGCAAATATTACCGGACGCCGACGGAAAAGATCGAAGGCATCGGCATCATGAACCACTATACCGAATGGGGATCTCCGCGGCTGGTGGGAGATATTGTCCTGGATTCCCCGTTGTGCACGATGCCGGTCACCGGCTTCGAGAATCATGGCGGACGCACTTACCTGAATGCGGAAACGGCCTTCGGCAAGGTGATAAGCGGTTTTGGAAACGGGGATCAGAAAGATTATGAAGGAGCGGTATTTCAGAATGTGATCGCTTCCTATCTGCACGGACCGTTGCTGCCGAAGAATCCGGAAATCTGCGACCTTCTGCTGGGATGGGCGTTAAAGAACAGATACGGCGGGGATTACAGTTTCCCGGATCTTCCGGATGAAACCGAGAGAAAGGCCAGCCAGGTTATCGTTTCGAGAGCTCAGAAAAAGAAGTAAGCCGCCAGGGAAAGCCGTTACCGGAAGAAACGCTTAGAGTAAAAGGATCACAGGCGTCCCGACAGCAGGCGTGCTGTCGAAGATACCCAAAAGGGACAGAGCAGGGTGCGAAGGGGACTGTCCCCATTGGAACCCAGGGGGCGGAAGGGACTGTCCCCATCGGGATACGGGACGGCTTGCAAATAAAAAAGAAAGAGAATATAATATTTTTTTAATTCGGGATTAGTACATCGATGGAGCTGTTTGAGTATATAGCCCCCTGCCATTTCGGTCTGGAGGCCGTGCTGAAAAGAGAAATAACGGACCTGGGGTATGACGTCACCGCCGTGGAAAACGGCAAGGTGACTTTTGCCGGGGACGCGCAGGCGGCAGCCTATGCCAATGTGTTTATCCGGACCGCGGAAAGAATCCTTCTGAAAGTGGGAGAATTCAATGCGGAAACGTTCGATGAGCTGTTCGAGAACACTAAAGCGCTGCCGTGGGATGAGTTCCTTCCAAAGGACGCAAGGTTCTGGGTCGCCAAGGCCAATTCGGTGAGCAGCAGGCTGTTCAGCCCCTCGGATATCCAGTCGATCATGAAAAAGGCTATGGTCGATCGGATGAGGGAGCGGTATCACCAGTCCTGGTTCGATGAGAGCGGGGCCGCTTTTCCCGTCCGGACGGCGATTGTCAAAGACCGGGTGACGGTAGGACTCGACACGACCGGCGTTTCCCTGCATAAAAGGGGCTATCGTAAGGCAACGGCAAAAGCGCCGATTACGGAAACCCTGGCAGCGGCGCTGATTCTTCTGACTCCCTGGAAAAAAGACCGGATTCTGGCCGATCCGTTCTGCGGAAGCGGGACTTTTGTGATCGAAGCGGCAATGATGGCGGCCAATATGGCGCCGGGAATGCACCGGACCTTTCTGTCCCAGGAATGGAAAGAACTGATTGACCCGAAGCATTTCCGGGAAGCCTTTGAGGAGGCGTCGGACTGTGTGGACCTTTCCGTTTCCACGGACCTTTCGGGCTTTGATCTGGATCCGGAAGCCGTGGCCATGGCCCGTTCGAATGCCCGGGATGCCGGGGTGCAGAAGCTGGTCCGTTTCCGGCAGCAGGATGTTTCGGAATTGTCCCATCCCGGGAAGTTCGGCTTCCTGATCACCAATCCGCCTTACGGGGAGAGAATCGGGGAGACGGAAGAACTGAAAAAGGTCTACCGGACCCTGGGAGAACGGTACCGTGCCCTGGACAGCTGGTCCCTGTATCTGATCACCGCGCTGGAAGGCGCGGAAGAATGCATCGGCAGAAAAGCGGATAAAAACCGGAAAATCTACAACGGCATGATGAAAACCTATTTTTATCAGTATGCCGGGCCGAAACCGCCGAAAAGAAAGGCAGAACAATGATCCGAATTCTGTTTGCGACCGGCAACAGCGGAAAAATGAAGGAAATCCGGGAGATCCTTTCGGAAGAATGCTTCCAGGTGGTCTCCTTAAAAGAGGCGGGGATTGTCTGCGACGCCGAAGAGAACGGGGACAGCTTTGCCGCCAATGCCCTGATTAAAGCCCGGAACGTGGCGGGCAAAGTTCCTTTGGAAGAAGGATGGACCGTCATGGCGGATGATTCCGGCCTGGAGGTGGATGCCTTAGGAGGGGAACCCGGGATCCATTCCGCGAGATATATGGGGGAAGATACCCCCTATACGATCAAAAATGCGGAGATCATCCGGCGGCTGGAAAATGTCAGCGGTGACGCGCGTTCCGCCCGGTTCCGCTGCGTCATTGCCGCAGTGCTTCCGGACGGGCAGGAACTGCTCTCGGAGGGGGCGATCGAGGGCCGCATCGGATATGAAGCGCGGGGTGAAAACGGATTCGGATACGATCCGATTTTCTACCCGGACGGATCGGAACGCTCCACAGCGGAGTATTCCCCGGAGGAAAAAAACGCGGTCAGCCATCGAGGCCGGGCGCTTTCGGAAATGAAAACACAGTTATTAAAGAAAACCAGCGGAAAGGAAAAGTCATGATCAGATTAACCCTTAAGGACGGATCGGTAAAAGAAACGGAAGCGGGAAAAAGCATTATTGAGATCGCCGCGGAAATCAGCGAGGGCCTTGCCCGGGCTGCGGCGGCAGGAAAAGTGAACGGGGAAACGATGGATCTTCGAACTCCGGTCGTGGAGGACTGCGAGCTGAGCATTCTGACCTGCCAGGATCCGGACGGCCTTGCCGCATACCGTCATACGACATCCCATATCATGGCTCAGGCGATCAAGCGTCTGTATCCCCAGGCGAAGCTGGCGATCGGTCCTTCCATAGCGGACGGATTCTATTATGATATCGATATCGACGGCGGCTTCACCCCGGCGGATCTGGAGAAGATTGAAGCCGAAATGAAAAAGGTCATCAAGGAAGCCCTGCCCCTCGAACGGTTTACCCTGCCGAGAAACGAAGCCATCGAATTCATGAAAAAGCAGGAAGAGCCGTACAAAGTCGAACTGATCGAAGACCTTCCGGAAGATGCCGAAATCAGTTTTTACCGTCAGGGAGAATTCACGGATCTCTGTGCCGGACCGCACCTGATGAATACAAAATACGTCAAAGCCTTCAAGCTGACGAACATCGCCGGCGCCTACTGGAGGGGCAGCGAGAAAAACAAGATGCTGACCCGTATCTACGGAACGGCATTTCCGAAAAAGGCGGATCTGGAAGAGTATCTGACGATGCTGGAAGAGGCCAAAAAGCGGGATCACCGCAAGCTCGGACGGGAACTGGGTCTTTTCATGCTGAGCGATTTCGGTCCCGGCTTCCCCTTCTTCCTTCCGAACGGCGTGACCTTAAGGAATACCCTGATGGAATACTGGCGGGAAATCCACCGGAAAAACGATTATGTGGAAATTTCCACTCCCATTATTCTGAACCGGAGCCTTTGGGAGACATCGGGCCACTGGGCTCATTATAAAGACAATATGTTCACCACCAGCATCGATGAAGAGGAGTACGCCGTCAAGCCGATGAACTGCCCCGGATCCATCCTGGTCTACAAATCCGAGCCCAGATCGTACCGGGATCTTCCCCTTCGGCTGGCAGAGCCGGGAATCGTTCACCGGTATGAAAAATCCGGGCAGCTGCACGGACTGATGCGCGTCCGCTGCTTCACCCAGGACGACGCGCATATCTATATGGCGCCGGAGCAGGCGCGGGATGAGATCAAAAGGGTGGCAGCCATCATTGATCAGATCTACAGCCTGTTCGGATTCAAATACCACGTGGAACTCTCCACGCGCCCGGAGGATTCCATGGGAACCGACGAGCAGTGGGAGCTGGCGACGGACGCCCTCCGGGACGCTCTGGAAGATCTCGAAGTGGACTATGTGGTCAACGAAGGCGACGGCGCTTTCTACGGACCGAAAATCGACTTCCATCTTCAGGACTGTCTCGGACGGACCTGGCCGTGCGGAACCATCCAGCTGGATTTCCAGCTTCCGGCCCGGTTTGACTGCGAATATACCGGAGCGGACGGTGAAAAGCATATGCCGATCATGATCCACCGTGTGGCGTTCGGATCAATTGAACGCTTTATCGGAATCCTGATTGAGCATTTTGCCGGCGCCTTCCCCACCTGGCTGGCACCGGTGCAGGTTAAAGTCCTTCCGATCTCCGAGAAATTCATGGATTATGCCGAAAGCATCCAGAAACAGCTGGAGGAAAGCGGCATCCGGGCGGAACTGGACGTGCGCAATGAAAAGATCGGATACAAGATCCGGGAAGCCCAGACCAAAAAGATTCCGTATATGCTCGTGGTCGGAGCGAAGGAAGAAGAAACCGGAACGGTAGCAGTCCGGACCCGCAGCGGCGGGGACCAGGGCGCCCAGAATCCGGCGGAGTTTATCCTTGCCCTGAAAGAAGAAATCGCATCAAAGAAACAGTAACGTTTCCGCTTTATGAGTACAGAAAAGAAAAAAAAGAAAAAGAGCAGTCCGCTTTTTGTGATTCTGATCCTTGTATGCGTCGGTATCATGGGATTTGCCGCCTATAAAATCATCAGTATCCAGATGAATTACCGTCAGGCCCAGGAAGAGTATTCGGATCTGCAGCGCTTTACGGCTCAGACTACGGAAATCCCCGAAGAAGAACAGGAAGCCGAAGTCACCGAAGAAGAGAGCGAAGCTCCGGCCGTTACGGACGATAAAAGCGGCGAACCGGAGGCGGACAGCGCTCCGAAAAAGAAAAAGGTCAAAAAACTGCATGCTCCGATCACGGTGGACCATGACGGCCTGAAAGCCGTGAACCGGGATTATGTGGGCTGGCTGTATATTCCGGTAGTGGACATCAGCTATCCGATCATGCAGGGCCCGGACGATGAGTATTACCTGCACCGTACGGTGGAGGGCAGCTATCTTTTTGCCGGATCCATCTTCATGAATTATCTGGCAAAAGAGGATTTCAGCGATCCCCATACGCTGGTGTACGGGCATAACATGAAAGATACCTCCATGTTCGGGAAGCTGAAGCTGATAACGGATCAGAGACTGTATGAAACGGATCCCACTTTCTGGATCCTTACACCGGGAGGTGATTTCCGATACCGCATCTTTTCGGCCCATACCTGTCTGGATGATTCGGATACCTATATGATCTTCAGCGGGCCGGGCAAAGTTGTACGGGAATACATCGATGAGATGAAAGCCCTTTCCGACATCGATGCCGGTGACGTGGAATACGATGAGGATTCCAGAATCGTTACCCTTTCAACCTGCCTGTACGCGGAAGGGCATGAACGCTATGTCGTACAGGGCATCCGTGAAAACTGACCGGAAGCGAAGAGAAGGAGGAAGCCTATGGATGACGAAAAAATCAGAAAACTTCAGGAACTGATCGATACCCACCACCGGATCGTCTTTTTCGGCGGCGCCGGTGTTTCCACCGAAAGCGGCGTGCCGGATTTCCGCAGTGTGGACGGGCTTTACCATCAGAAGTTCGACTATCCTCCGGAAACGATTCTGAGCCACACTTTTTTCATGCGGAAAACCGAGGCTTTTTATGATTTCTACCGGCAGAAAATCCTGATCGAAGGCGTCCGTCCGAACGCGGCTCATCTGAAGCTGGCGGAAATGGAACGGGCCGGAAAACTGACGGCAGTCGTAACCCAGAACATTGACGGCCTGCATCAGATGGCCGGAAGCAAAACGGTTTACGAGCTCCACGGAACGGTATCCAGAAACTACTGCATGAAGTGTCATAAGTAATTTGACGCGGATTACATGCGCCGCGCGGAAGGCGTTCCGAAATGCGATGCCTGCGGCGGCATCATTAAACCGGATGTGGTCCTGTATGAAGAAGGCCTCGATGACGCTACCGTTTCCGGCGCGATCCGGGCCATCGCCAATGCGGACATGATGATTGTCGGAGGGACCTCCCTTGTGGTTTATCCGGCGGCCGGCCTTCTGGATTATTTTAACGGTGATTCCCTGGTGCTGATCAACAAAGGAGCGACAGGAAGGGATTCCATGGCGGATCTTCTGATCTCCGAACCGATCGGGGAAGTGCTTTCCCGGATTCATGTGTGAGACCCCTTTCTGCGCTTTTGACACCCTATGGAACTTATGCTATGATTGTCCCGGTGACAACCTTTTTGCAGCCTGACAACAAGCCGGCAGAGCCGGCAGAACGGAGTTTTATTTATGAATAAAGTCATACTTATGGGCCGGCTGACCCGTGATCCCGATATTCGTTATTCCCAGGGAGAAAATTCGACTGCGGTCGCAAGATACACTCTGGCTGTCGACCGCCGCTTTCGCCGCGACGGAGACCAGACCGCGGATTTCATTCCCTGCGTCGCTTTCGGCCGCGCGGCCGAATTCGCCGAAAAGTATTTCCATCAGGGAATCAAAATCGCGGTGACAGGCCGGATCCAGACCGGCAGTTATACCAACCGGGACGGTGTGAAGGTCTATACCACGGACGTTATTGTGGAGGACCAGGAATTTGCGGAAAGCAAGAACGCGGGACAGGATTCCGGCGGCGGCTACCGTCCGCAGCAGCCCCAGGAACCCCGGAGAAATGATCCGCCGGCTTCCGCTCCGGATCCGGATGACGGGTTCATGAACATCCCGGACGGGATCGACGAGGAACTGCCTTTCCATTGATCCTTACCGGAAAGATACGTCGGTTCATGGCGGTCGGATCACGGCCGCCATATTTATACGATCCTTTGAGATCCGAAAACGGGTGCGCAGATCATGTCTTCAAATAACAGGAAAACTTCACAATTATATGCCTATGTCCGTTTCCTGCTCTGGATGACGGTTTTTCTTGCTGCCGTTAACGTCGCGGTTTATTTCCAGCATTTTTATGCCGGACTTCTGATGAGCCTGGCACTCATCCTCTACATCATTATTATCCTGATTTATTATTTTTACCGGAGACGGAAGGCTCTCGGGGAGCTGATGGAATATGCGGCTTCCTTTTCCACCATGCAGACGAAAATGATGGAAAGCTTTTCCTTCCCCTATATTCTTCTGGATAAAAAAGGCGCCATTCTCTGGGCAAACGATGCTTTTGCCGAGGCGGCAGGAGAGGATTTCACGGGACCGAGGCAGCTGATTACTTCCATATTCTCCGATTTGTCGGAAGAAGAGATACCGTCGCTCAAGGATCTTTCGGAAACGGAAATCTATTACCGCGACCGGATCTACCGTGTGGAAATCCGTTTCATTACGGATGATAACCGGCTTCCGGTCTTTGACATGCCGGATATCACACCGGCCGACCTGACGCAGGTGCTGGCCCTGTCCTTCTTCGATGAAACGGAACTCCGGGATTATAAGGGGAAATTCGAGGACGAGACACTGGTTCCGTCGCTTCTGTATATTGATAATTACGAAGAAACCCTGGAAACCATGGATGACGTGCGGCGATCCATCATGACCGCGGTCGTCGACCGGAAGCTGAATCAGTATTTTTCGGACGCGGACGCGATTATCCGGAAGTACGAGAGGGACAAATATATTGTTCTGATGCGCAACCGGACGTTCCTCGAGATGAAAAAGAACAAGTTCAGCCTTCTGAACGAAATGAAATCCCTCAATGTCGGAAATGACGTGACTGTGACAATCAGCATCGGCTCGGGCGTGAACCAGGGGTCTTATGTGCGGAACCTGGAAGCGGCCCGTATTTCCATTGATCTTGCCCTCGGACGCGGCGGCGACCAGGTCGTCATCAAGGACGGGGAAGGAATCCAGTATTTCGGCGGAAAAGCCATGGCCGTCGAAAAGAATACGAAGGTAAAAGCCCGTGTGAAGGCTCATGCCCTTTATGAATTCATGAGCGTTGCCGAACGGGTGATCATCATGGGACACCGTACGCCGGATCCGGATTCGATCGGAGCGGCAATCGGAATCCTGGCAGCCGCCCGGACCGTTCATAAAAAAGCCTATATCGTCATCGATTCGGAGCCGCCGGCCATCAACCCGCTTATGAATTCGCTGAAGGACCAGGGGGAGCATGAAGCCGGGATCTTTATCGGATGCGACAGAGCAAAGGAACTGACGAATGAAAACACGGTGCTGGTGATTGTCGATACCTGCAATGCGGATATTACGGCCTGTCCTCCGCTGCTGAAGCAGACAAAAAGTATTGTGGTGCTGGATCATCACCGCCGCAGCAGTTCGGTGATCCAGAATATGGTTCTGTCCTACATTGAGCCCTACGCATCCTCGGCCTGTGAAATGATTGCGGAAATCCTGCAGTATTTCCCGGAGCCGGTGAAACTCAAAAGCAATGAAGCGGACGCGATGTATGCCGGAATCATTGTGGACACGAACAGCTTTGTCATTAAAACCGGTGTGAGAACCTTTGAAGCGGCAGCCTATCTGCGCCGGAGCGGGGCGGATTCGGTCCGCGTACAGAAAATGCTCCGGGACGATATTTCGGATTACCTGTCCCGGGAGAAGGTCATCGGCAATGCGGAACTCTACCGGGGAGTATTTGCGGTTTCCAGTTCTTCGGCATCGGACGCGGAGGATCCCACCGTTGTCGGAGCTCAGGCGGCAAACAGCCTGCTGAATATACGGGGGGTCAAAGCGTCGTTTGTACTGACCCTTCATAACGGGATTGTGCATATCAGCGCCCGTTCCATTGACGAGGTAAACGTACAGCTGGTCATGGAGCGCATGGGCGGAGGCGGCCATCTGAATGTGGCCGGCACCCAGCTGGCAGACGTTTCAATTGAAGAGGCGGAACAGCGGCTGAAGGAAATATTGGATGAACTGATCGACGGAGGAGATGTCTGATGAAACTGATACTGCTGCAGGATGTGAAATCATTGGGAAAAGCCGGTGACATTGTGGAGGTCAGCACGGGATATGCGCGCAATATGCTTCTTCCGAAAAAACTCGGCGTGGAAGCAACGCCCAAAAACCTGAACGACCTGAAGCTGAAAAAGGCCCATGAAGAAAAGGTCGCGGCGGAGAATCTGGCGGAAGCGAAGACCCTGGCGGAGAAAGTCAATGCCGGTACGGTAGTGATCCCCATCAAAACAGGGGAAAACAAAAAGGTTTTCGGCTCGGTTTCAGCCAAGGAAATTGCCGAAGCGGCGAAAGACCAGCTGGGTCTGGAACTGGATAAGAAAAAACTTTCGCTTTCCGCGCCGCTGAAGGAACTGGGAGAGACGAAGATCAGCGTACGGCTTCATCCCCAGGTCAGCGCGCAGCTGACCGTACAGGTCGTGGAAGCTTAATTACGGCAGAGAAGGCTTTTCAGGCGTTATTTTACCGGAAAGGCCGGGGGAATCGAAATGCAGGAAGATGTAATTAAAAAAGTCCTTCCCCACAGCATCGAAGCGGAACAGTCGGTTCTCGGCTCCATGCTGATGAACCGGACGGCCATATCCGTCGCCGCGGAGATTCTCAGCGGAGATGATTTCTATCTCCGCCGGAACGGAATCGTATTTGACGCGATGGTGGAACTCTTCAATGAAGGGAAGACTGTCGATATTGTGACGCTGCAGGACCGGCTGAAGGAAAAAAACGTGCCGCCGGAAATTTCCGATATGGATTTCATTAAGGAAATTCTGGGTTTCGCCACGGTGTCGGTCAATGTAAAGGATTATGCCCAGATTGTCAGCAGCAAAGCGCTGCTGCGGCGCGTCATCGAAGCGTCGGAAGAACTGACGAACGAATGCTATGCCGACAATGCCCCGGCCACGGAGATTATCGAGGAAGGGGAGCGCAAGCTGTTCGCCCTTTTCCAGAAACGGAATTACGGAGAAATCCAGCCCATTCATGAAGTGGTGTATGAAGCCATTGAACAGATCCAGATCGCTTCGCGCATCCGGGGCAATATAACCGGCATCCCCACCGGATTTGCCGATCTGGATTATATGACCAGCGGGCTGCACGGTTCGGAGCTGATTATCGTTGCGGCGCGTCCTTCGATGGGGAAAACCGCCCTTGCCCTTAACATTGCTGAAAACATGGCCTTCCGAAAAAACTATTCGGTCGCGATCTTCAGTCTTGAAATGTCGAAAGGCCAGCTGATGAACCGCCTGATTTCCATGGAATCCAGCGTGGACTCCCAGCTGATCCGGACCGGCAACCTGAAGACCGAAGACTGGGCCAGGGTGATCGACAGCGCCGACGGCATTGCGAAATCCAAACTGATGATCGACGATACTCCGGGCATTACGGTCAATGAGATGCGGTCCAAGTGCCGCAAGTACAAGCTGGAACACGGGCTCGACGTCGTTATTATCGACTATCTTCAGCTGATGTCTTCGGCCGGTACCGGAAAGAGAATCGAGTCCAGACAGCAGGAAGTATCGGAAATTACCCGTTCTTTAAAGGGCCTTGCCCGTGAGCTGAATGTCCCGGTCGTTGTCCTTTCCCAGCTCAGCCGTGCCCCGGATCAGCGCGCGGACCATCATCCGGTCCCCGCGGACTTAAGGGAATCCGGTTCCATTGAACAGGACGCGGATGTGGTGCTGTTTATTTACCGCGACGATTTTTACAATCATGATTCGGAACGGAAGGGGATTGCGGAAATCATCATCGCGAAGCAGCGAAACGGCCCGGTCGGAACCGTGGAACTGGCATGGCTGCCTCAGTATACAAAATTCATGAGCATGGAAAGGCGGCCGCAGGAGAGCGGCGGTTAACCAGAAATCGGAGCCCGCAATGGCACAATTCGGAATCATATTGAATCAGATGGGCGTGTTCGCCCTGCTCATGGTCCTCGGGATCGTGCTTCGGCGCACCGGGGTCCTGGGCGGTGACGCGGACCGGTATCTTTCCCAGCTGGTGGTCAAGGCAGCGCTGCCTGCTTTCATCTTTGTTAATTTTATCAACGGCCCTACCGTGGAAGATTTAAAAAGCATGCTTCCGGTCATGCTTTTTAATGTTCTGTTTTATTTCATCACGATTTTCATCACCTGGGTCATGGCGAAAGTCTTCCGCCTTGGAAAAAACAGCAGAAACGTTTTCCGGCTCTGCATGCTGATCGGCAACATCGGGATGATTGCGACTCCCATTGCCATCGAACTGAATCCGAAAACGGCAATGCTTCATCTTGCCGCGGTTACTATTACGGACATGATCCTGATGTGGACCTACGGGGTGGCCCTTTCCTATGACGCGGAGTCTCCGGGCGCGGAGCAGTTCCGCTTTGGCCCGGAAGCCATAAAAAAAATGCTGCTGACACCGCCTCTGATCGCCATTGTGATCAGCCTGATTTTCCTTTGCCTCGGACTGAAGCTTCCCGCGTTTGTCAATACGGCGGTGGAAAAAGTCGGGAATATGCTTTCCCCGCTCGGGATTATCTATATCGGAACAATCCTTACCTGGAAGGATATCCGGTACGCCCTGCACAAGGGAGTTGTTTTTGCCGGGATCATTGTAAAGATGATTTTTATTCCGGCTCTGATGTTCAAGCTGATGGACCTGGCCGGCCTTCCGCTTTATATGTGTACGACCCAGTCGATTATCGTCGGCGCGCCGACCTTTGTCGTGGCGACCATCCTCGTGAAGGAGCATGGGTCCGATTATCCGCTGGCGGCCGGAATGGTCATGCTTTCCACGCTTTTGTATGTATTCACTTATCCGTTATCGACCCTTCTGATTTCCCTGATCTGATTGGAACACAAAAAAACAGCGGAGGCCCGAAAGGATCTCCGCTGTTTTTACTGTTGCTGATTACTGCCGGTGTGTTATGCTTCCGCGATCGCACCTACCGGGCAGGCTTCTTCACAGGCTCCGCAGTCAACACAGGAATCCGCATCGATCTCATACTGATCGGCGCCCTGGGTGATTGCTCCAACCGGGCAGGTATCCGCGCAGCTGCCACAGGATACACAGTCATTGCTGATAGCACGTGCCATGATACATATACCTCCTCAGATACATTATTTTAGCTGGGGGTAATTATAATACGG
>CADBNG010000435.1 GCA_902795985.1 uncultured Lachnospiraceae bacterium | reverse complement strand
AGTTCCTTATAGGATATTTCCCCTTCTCCGATATAGAACAGGTCAAAGAAATCCGCGACCGGCTCGGGATTGTACGCGCAGCTGCCTCCGCCGATCACAAGGGGATCGTCTTCACCGCGGTCTTTTGCGTAAAGGGGGATTCCCGAAAGTTCCAGAATCTGCAGCACGTTGGTATAGCACATCTCGTACTGGAGGGAAAATCCGAGAAAATCAAAATTCTTTACCGGCTCCTGGGATTCCCACGCGAAAAGCGGGATGTTCTTTTCCCTCATGATCCGGTCCAGATCCAGCCACGGGGAATAGACCCGTTCGCACCAGACTCCCGGAAAGGAATTGAACTGCGCGTACAGGATCTGCACTCCCAGATTGGACATGCCGACTTCATAGGTGTCCGGGAAGGCAAACGCGAAGCGGATATCGACCTCCGAAAGGTCTTTGTAAACGGCATTGATTTCCCCGCCGGTGTACCGGCCGGGCTTTTCGATGCGCATCAGGATCTCATGCGGCAGCGCCGGTTTATTCATCTTCAGTCCCTTTGTTCCAGATCTTTCTGGATTCCTTCAAGATACGGTACGATCGCTCCGGTTCCCATAGGCAGGAAAAAACGTTCGTCCAGCTCGGCGATTTTAAAATGCTTCAGCCCGCCTTCTTCTCTTCGGGTCACAAACTTCATCAGCTCGGAGAAACGCATGTAATAATACCGGTCCTGCTCCGTAAAAAAGATCAGCAGAAAGGCAATTCCGTCCTGCCGTTCAAAATCCCGCATAAACGCGATCTGATGTTCGTGAATATTGGCCAGAGGAAAATTCCCGGTACGGGATTCCTTGGCGTCGAAGCAGACGGGAATCCCCTGGACCGCGCCGATATAATCCACGGTGCTCTTCTGTTCAAAATAGGCCAGGGTGATATGGTGATGCTCCTTGTCGATCTCTATGGGCGTGATCGGCGTGGGGATTTTCTGGATCATGGCCAGACCTTTCTCCCGATACTGTTCGTTGGTCCGGTTGATCAGTTCCTCCAGCGTGGAGCCCCGAAGGCCTCTGGTTTTCCATGCGCTCATTTCTTCAGAATGTCCGGATCTCGTTCAGCGGCCAGTATTTCAGGAAGGCCTTGCCGAGAATCTTTTTCTTTTCCACGTATTTACTGTCCCAGAAACGGGAATCCCGGGAATGGTTCCGGTTGTCGCCCATCATGAAATACCGTCCTTCCGGCACACGGAACACACCGTCCCTTTCACCCCCGCCTTTGGGCGTTTCCCAGCAGAAGCTGTCGTCTGCCTGGAATGCGCCTTCAAAGCTTAACGGATCGGCCATCAGCGTCGAATCATCAAAAGCGGAAGTGTCCGTCTCTGCCGGGATGATATAGGTTTTTCCGTCCCGGATCACCACCGTTTCACCGGATAGTCCGATCACGCGCTTGATGAAGAGCTGTTTTTCATCATCCGGAAACCGGAAAATCACAATATCATAGCGTTCGGGATCCGAAAATTTATAGGTCAGACGGCTGCCGAAAATCCGGTCCCCGGTCATGATGGTCGTCTCCATCGAACCGCTGGGAATCACCGCGTTGACGATGATAAAGAAATTCAGAGACAGACCGATCGCCACGGCAATGATGACGGTCAGGAAAAATTCCATGACGGGACTGTCTTTTTTCTCTTCATTCTCACTGCTGCCCTTCCGGGAGGAATCCTCCGGAGAGCCTTTTTCATAAAACGACATTTCTATTCCTCATACAGACCGGCAAAGGGCGGGGCCGCCTCAAAACTCCGGTTTGAAAGACCGCCAAGCACTCCGTCGTTTTCCGGGAACGTTACCCGGAAGGAATGCAGAAGCTGATGCCCGATCCCGTATTCTTTTTTCAGCCGGGCGTTCCATTTCGGATCGCCGTATTTTGCGTCTCCCGCCACCGGATGCCCCAGAAACGCCAGATGGGCGCGGATCTGGTGGGTCTTCCCGGTCCGGAGTTCCACCTGAAGCAAAGCAGCATTCAGTTTATCACAAAACCGCAGCGGTGTATACGCTGTTTCGATCCGGTCTCCCCCCGCAGGATCGGCGCTGACCGTCACTTTGTTAGCGGAATAATCTTTTCTCAGGTAAGCGGTTTCTTCCGCGGCGCCGGAGACACGGCCTTTTACCAGGGTCTGATATTCCTTTTTGATTTTTCCTTCCCGGATCATCTCCGAAAGTGCCTGGGCTGCCGGCAGGTTTTTCGCTCCGAGAAGGAGGCCTGATGTATTCCGGTCCAGGCGGTTGACGAAGGACGGCCGGTAGGATCGGTCCGTCTCCCCTTTTTTCTCCAGATAGGACACCAGGTGTTCGCAGGCGGAGATCTCTCCTCTTTCCGACTGCTGGGAGAGCATTCCGGCGGGTTTGTTAAAGATCAGGATGTTTTCGTCTTCATAGACGATGCGGTCCTGCGGAAGCGGCGGCGCATCCGTTTTTTGGAGCGGCTGCGTCAGCTTTTCGAAGGTTTCATCGGAGAAGTACAGCCGGACGACATCGCCCTCCTTCAGCGTCTCGCTGCCGGTGGCCTTTCGGCCGTTCAGGGTAATGTTCTTTTTCCGCAGCATACGGTACAGAAAACCGCTGCCGGTACCGCAAAGAAGGCGTTCCAGATATTTGCTGAAACGCTGGTCCTTATTCTTCGTGTCGATGATAAGCTCTGTCATGCTTTAAAAAGGCGCAGCCGGATAGCTGCGCCGCAAATAACAATTTTCCGACGGCCTTCGGATCAGAAGTCGTCATCGTCATCGTCGTCGTCGAATTCCTCGATTTCTTCGATGCGTTCCTCTTCCTCTTCAACTCTGGCCGGAGCAGCGGGACGGCGGACCGGTTCATAGCTTTCCTCCGGTTCCTCCTCAAGCTGTCCCATGGCGGGGGCAAGCTCCGCCCGGTTCTGGTTCACAACATCGTAGCAGTTCTGAAGCGTTCCGATCAGGCTGGAATACTTTTCGGTAATATCGGCAAGCGCGCTGCCCAGCATGGACGAAAGGCTTCCCAGCATCTCGTCAGTGTAGGAGATGGCGCTGAGCCGGATGCTGTTGGCATCAGACTGGGCGGAATCCAGAATCTCCTGCGCCTGGGTGTTCGCAGAATTGATGGTATCGGTGGCCTGGGAATACGCCTGCTTCATGATCTCGGTCTGGGAAACCATTTCCTGCGCTTTCGCCTTGGCATCCGCAATGATGCCTTCCGCCTTGATTTCGGCATCGGAAAGTATTGCGTCTTTGTTGGAAATGATCTTCTGGTACCGTTTGATCTCGTCCGGAGTCTTCAGGCGAAGCTCGCGAAGGAGTTCCTCCAGTTCTTCCTTGTTGACGACGATCTTGGTCGTGGAAAGCGGCTGATAACGACAGCCTTCAACGTACTCTTCGATCTCTTCGATGATCTGTTCGATTCTGCTACTGCTCATGTGACGACCCAGCCTTTCATTTATTTTATGCTTCGGGCAATGCCCGCACCCCTTGATGATCCGAGATTATTTTTTCAGCCTTTCCAGGATGGCTTCCGCGACAAAGTCGGGAACAAACCGACTGATGTCCTCCCCGTAAGAAGCCACCTCCTTCACGATTGTGGAGCTTAAATACGCATACTCCAGTGAAGTGGTCAGGAAAACGCTGTCAATATCATGACGCAGAACCCGGTTGGTCTGGGCGAGCTGAAGCTCGTATTCGTAATCCGTAACCGCCCGGAGTCCCCGCACGATCGCCTTCGCGTCGCATTCCTCGGCAAATTCGACCGTAAGCCCTGAAAACGCTCTGATCTCGACATTGCCGATATCAGAGGTCGCTCTTTTTAACATATTAACACGTTCATCCACAGAAAACAACGGCGTTTTCGACGAATTCTTCAAAACCCCGACGAACACTTTATCGAAGAGCTGGGCTGCTCTTTTGATCAGATCCAGATGACCGTAAGTGGGCGGATCAAAGCTTCCGGGATAGATGGCGTTGCTCATAGTTTCACTCCCCTTTTTCCCCTTCCGTGCCGGTATCCGGCCGGAGAAATACGTGTTGGTTGGTCTTGTACTTCTTTACTCTGTGTACTGTGAAGCCGGAGGTTTCCGCCCAGGAAAAATCCGTTTCCAGCGCGGCCTCGATAACAATCAGCGCGTCGGATGTAATCCAGTTTTTCCCCTGAAGGAGCCGTTCGGCGGCCTCTTTTTCCGTTCCGAAGCCATAAGGCGGATCCATAAAGACCACGTCATAGGGCTGCTGCCGGTTGGGAAGCTCCAGCGCTTTTTTCACGTCCGCCCGGACCAGCTGCGAAGCCTCCGTAAAACGGGTGAAAGCCAGATTTTCCCGGATCACGCGCACAGCCTGGGGATCCTTCTCGATGAAAGCGGCAAACGCCGCTCCCCGGCTCAGCGCTTCAATGCCGATGCCGCCGGATCCCGCGAAAAGATCCAGAAAACGGCACCCGGGAATCCAGGGCGAGAGAATATTAAACAACGTCTCCTTGATCCGGTCTGTCGTCGGCCGGGTCTGCAAACCGGGAACGGTCTTTAAAGGAAGGCTTCTTCGGCTTCCCGCAATCACTCTCATGGATCTGTTCTCCCCGGGAATTTCACCGATTTGAAAACGCCTGCGATTTCGATCGGGAAACCGCAGGCATATGTGTTTACTGTATAATGTGAATTACTCTTCCGCCGGAACTTCTTCCGCCGGAGCCTCCTCAACCGGAGCTTCCTCAGCCGGAGCCTCCTCAACCGGAGCTTCCTCAGCCGGAGCTTCCTCGGCGGGGGCTTCCTCAGCCGGTGCCGGCGCGGGAGCTTCTTCATTCTTCGGCTCCAGAGCCTTCATCGAAAGAGAAATCTTGCGGCCTTCCTCATTGAAGTCCACGATCTTGACGGCAACGATCTGGTTGACCGTAAGAACATCCGACGGCTTCTCAACTCTCTCACGGGAGATCTGGGAAACATGCAGCAGGGCGTCCACGCCGGGCTCCAGTTCCACGAACGCGCCGAAGTCGGTCATACGGGCGATGCGGCCTTCCACGACCGTACCCTTCTGATATTTCTCGGCAGCATGCAGCCACGGATTCTTGTCTTCGAACTTCAGGGAAAGGGCAATCTTCTTGCCGTTGATGTCCTTGATCAGGACTTCCAGCTTCTGGCCGATCTTGAACAGGGACTTCGGATTGTCCACACGTCCCCAGCTCATCTCGGAAATATGAAGGAGGCCGTCCGCTCCGCCGAGATCGACAAACGCGCCGAAATCGGTGACATTCTTTACGGTGCCTTCCACAACATCGCCGACGCTGATGCGGGCAAGGAGTTCTTCCTGCGCCTTTTCTCTCTCAGCGGCAACAAGCTGCTTGCGGTCGCCGATGATGCGGCGTCTCTTGGGATCGAATTCGATAATGACGAATTTGATTTCCTGTCCGACAAACTTCTTCAGATCGCGCTCGAACACGTCGGATACCAGGCTGGCCGGAATAAATACGCGGGAGCCCTCACAGGTGACGGAAAGACCGCCGCTGAGCGCCTGCGTTACGGTTCCGGTAAGAACCTCGCCGTTTTCGAAAGCGGCTTCAAGAGCCTTGTTGCCGCGGTCGGCCATCAGTCTCTTGTAGCTTAAGATGACCTGTCCTTCGCCGTCGTTGACGCGCAGGACCTTCACCTCCAGGGTCTGCCCGGGCTGAACTTCTTCGAGCAGATTGACATCGGGATCATTGGAGTACTCCTGTTTTGAGATGATGCCCTCTGATTTGTAGCCGATGTTCAGGATGATCTGGTCTTCCTTGACATCAAGAACTGTTCCTTCAACTACCTCGCCGTTCCGGATGGATTTGATCGACTCATCCAGCATTTGTTCAAAACTCATTTCTGACATAATTTTGAACCTCCTCAATTAATTTTTTAGGAGTAGATGCCCCAGCCGT
>CADBNG010000434.1 GCA_902795985.1 uncultured Lachnospiraceae bacterium | reverse complement strand
ATAAACAATTTTCAATGCTTCGAAGGGTAGTATTCTCCCGGGCGGTTTGATAGAATAGAGCACAAGTTTAAAACAATTGTTGAATCCTTTAACGACTGATTGATGCCCGGCTCAGCCGGGCATCTCTGAAAATTCCCACAGGACCGGGGAAGCTTCATGAAACATCCTGAATGCCGGAACTGTGGACAACAGGGGGAAAAATGAGCTTTCTTTCACGTTTCTTAAACGGAGGCGGCGTACACGTTCCCGACCATAAGGATACCGCGAATTTTCCGACAGAGCATATCGCGTTGCCGAAACGGATTGTGCTGCCGATGACACAGCACGCCGGCGCTCCCTGCGAACCCTGCGTTCAAAAAGGGGACCGGGTTTTTGTCGGAACAATGGTCGGCCGCGCGCCAACCAGGGTCAGCATGCATATTTTTTCCAGCGTTTCCGGAGAGGTGATTTCCGTCGGACCGGTACGCCTGCGTACGGGACGGGACGACATGGTCGTGATTATAGACAGCGACGGGCTTCAGACCGTGGATCCTTCGATTCATCCTCCCGCAGTTTCGGACAGGGAGAGTTTTCTGGAAGCACTGGAAATGTCCGGAATTGTAGGCCTGGGCGGAGCCGGTTTCCCGACGGATATCAAGATCGCGGCGAAAAACCTGGATGAAATCGATACGCTGATTATTAACGGGGCTGAATGCGAGCCTTATCTTACGACGGATACCCGGGAGTTTCTGGAATGTCCGGACGATATCCTGTTCGGAATCGAATCCTGCCTGAAGTGGACCGGAATTCCAAATGCCCTGATCTGCATCGAAGACAACAAACCGAGCGCTATCGACCTGATGACGCGAAAGACGGAAAGGAAGCCCAATATATCCGTGAAGATCCTGGAATCCCGGTATCCGCAGGGCGCGCAGAATATCCTTATAAAAAACGCCACCGGCCGCATCGTTCCCCGGGGCGCGAGGCACACCGTGGTGGGCGTACTGATGCTGAACGTCACGACGGTATCCAGTATCGGAAAGTTTCTCCGGACAGGGATGCCCCTCGTCAGCAAGAGAATTACGGTCGCCGGAGACGCCATCGAGGAGCCGAAAAACCTGGAGGTCCCGATCGGGACTCCGATCGGGGAGGTTATTCATTACTGCGGAGCGGGTGAGGATATGGCGAAAATCATTGTCGGCGGTCCCATGATGGGAGAGGCGCAGATGGATCTGAACTATCCCGTGACCCGGCAGAACAACGGCGTTCTGGCGTTTACGAAGGAAACCTCGGCACTTGGGGAACTGACCCCCTGCATCCGCTGCGGAAGGTGCATCAATTCCTGTCCGATGGGACTGAGTCCGGTGGAAATCCGCAATGCCTACCTTCGGGAGGACACAGAGGAACTGGACAAGCTTATGGCGGATCTGTGCATCGGCTGCGGCACCTGCAGTTATGTGTGCCCGGCCAAAAGAAGACTGACGACTATAGTAACGATGGCGAAAACGTATCTGAAAAAACATTCGAACAGAGAGAAGGCCTGATATGGATCTTCAGAATTTCCTGAAAGCAATACCGAATCATCTGGTGGTCACGCCCGTTCCGCATATACGGGCTTCTATAACGACGCAGAAAATCATGCTTCGCGTCATTATCGCGATGCTGCCGGCTGCCGCGGCATCGGTGGTGCTGTTCGGTCCGCGCGCGCTTTTTGTGGAAGGTCTTACCGTCGCTGCCTGCTTCCTGTTTGAGTATCTATGGTGCCGGCTGCGGAAAGAGGATCCGAACTGGAAGGACCTTTCGGCAGTAGTGACAGGACTCCTGCTGGCGTTCAACATGCCGGCGTCCGTACCCTGGTACCTCCCCGTTATCGGCGCCTTTGTTGCCATTATAGTGACAAAGCAGCTGTTCGGCGGCATCGGCAGCAATTTTGCCAACCCGGCAATTGTAGCGAGAATCACCCTTGCCGTATCGTTCCCTTCCCTGATGACGGCTTATACCTATCCGGATCCGGTGGTGCCGTATGACGCGCTTTCTTCGGCTACACCGCTGGGAATTGACGGCGAGGTGCCGATTCTTGATCTGTTCCTCGGGACGCATGGCGGAGTCATCGGTGAAACCTGTGCGCTTGCATTGCTGATCGGCTTTGTTTTTCTGCTGGCAACAGGAACCATCGATTTTACCATCCCGGTCTTTTATATCGGTACGGTCGCCCTGCTGAGCCTGATTTTCGGCCAGGACGTGCTGCGGCAGATTCTTTCCGGAGGGCTTCTCCTGGGAGCGGTCTTCATGGCGACCGATTATGTAACCAGTCCCTTTACCCGGCGGGGCAAGATCATTTTTGCCGCAGGCTGCGGGATCATCACCTGCGTCATCCGGTTCTGGGGAAACATGAACGAAGGGGTCAGCTATTCCATACTGCTGATGAACCTGTTTGTTCCGTTCATTAACGCGCGGACGAGAAAGGTGCCGATGGGCGGCAGGGTGAAAAAATGAATAAATGGACGGACATTTATAAACCGGTCGTTGTGCTGGCGGTCATCTGTGTGCTGGTCGGCCTCGCGCTTTCCGGGGTGAATGCCATGACGGTGAACGCGATTGCCGCAAATGAGGAAGAAGAGCGGACCCGGTCTTATTATCAGGCCCTGCCGGAGGCCGATTCCTTTACGGAGATCGTGCCCTGCCCGGAAGGGGCGGATGCGGCTTTTTCGGCCGATAACGGCGCTGGATGGGTCATCTCCGCAGCAGCAAGGGGTTACGGAGGAAATGTTATGGTAGTAACGGCGTTTTCCGATTCCGGCGAAGTGCTGAATGTTGTTGTCGACAGCAGTACGGAAACACCTGGTATGGGATCCAAGGTCTCGGAGGAAGCATTTATCGGGAACTTTACGGGGAAATCCGCTGAAACGCTGTCACTGGAAGAAATCGACGCGGTTACCGGCGCGACCATTTCATCTAAGGCTGCGCTGAATGCCTTTAACCGGACGGTGGAAGCCTATCACGAAGCGAAAGGGGGAGAGTGATATGAGCGGCAAAGCCTCAATCGTATGGAACGGGATCATAAAGGAAAACCCGGCGCTGCGCCTTGTGCTCGGCACCTGCCCGACGCTGGCGGTTACCACCCTTGCCGTGAACGGTCTGGGAATGGGCCTTTCCGCGACCTTTGTTCTGATCTGTTCCGGCATCGTGGTTTCGGCCCTGAGGAACATTATACCGGCGAAAGTAAGGATTCCGGCGTACATTACCATTATCGCGGCCTTTGTTACGGTGCTGATGATGCTGGTGAAGGCCTATGTTCCTTCGCTGAATAAGTCGCTGGGAGTTTATCTCCCGCTGATCGTTGTCAACTGCATCATTCTGGGCCGGGCCGAAATGTTCGCTTCCAAAAACGGGATTCTCGATTCCGCCCTCGACGGACTCGGGATGGGCCTCGGTTTTACACTGACCCTCCTGCTGATGGGTACGGTGCGTGAGATCCTCGGCGCCGGAACCTTTTTCGGAATGGATCTGCATCTTCCGATCGAGCCGATGATCGTGTTTATTACGCCGGCCGGAGGATTCTTCGTTTTTGGCGTTCTGATGGCGGCAGTTGTCTGGCTGGAAGAGAAGAACGGGCAGCGGATCGAAAGAAAGGCAGGCTGTGAAGGCTGTCCCTCTTCGGGTATCTGCGGCGGAAAGGAGAGTGAGGGATAATGGCAGCGAAACTTGCGGCGATCTTTTTCAGCATGATTCTTGTCAACAATTACGTCCTGGTCAAGTTCCTGGGCATCTGTCCTTTCCTGGGCGTCAGCAAAAGGCTGGATTCCGCGGTGGGCATGTCCCTGGCGGTAACGGCGGTCATGGTTCTTTCCACGGCCGTGACCTGGCCGCTGCAGCAGCTGCTGGACTCGATGGGGCTTGGCTATCTGCAGACGATCACCTTTATCCTCGTCATTGCGATCCTGGTCCAGCTGCTGGAAATGATCATGAAAAAACACCTTCCCAAACTCTATGTCAGTCTGGGAGTCTATCTGCCCCTTATTACGACGAACTGCGCGGTTCTCGGCGTAACGATTCTGAACATCGATGAAGGATATACCTATATTGAATCCCTTGTGTGCGCGCTGGGCGCCGGTCTGGGCTTCCTTCTGGCGATGACGATGTTCGCCGGCGTGAGGAGAAGGGTAGAAGCGGCAAATCCGCCGAAGGCCTTTAAGGGAATGCCGATTACCCTCGTTTCGGCGGCGATTGTGGCCCTCAGCTTTACGGGTTTTGGCGGTATACTTGAAAACATTTTCGGTTTATGATAGAAGGGAAGAAAAATGAGTTCGGTAATGATCGCAACAATTCTCATAGCGGTGATTGGACTGGCCGGCGCGGTTCTTCTGGTCGCGGCTTCCAAAGTGTTTGCCGTTACGGAAGACGAGCGTATTAAATCGGCGGAACTTGTGCTTCCCGGGGCGAATTGCGGCGGGTGCGGCTATGCGGGCTGTGCCGATTACGCGAAGGCGGTTGTGGAAGGAGCGCCGACAAACCTGTGTTCCGCCGGGGGAGCTGCCGTAACCGAGAAGCTTTCCCGTATTATGGGAGTGACGGCCGGTGAAGCGACGGAATTCAAGGCTATGATCGCCTGTAAAGGGGATAATGTCCATACGACAAAACGGTATGAATACAACGGTATTCCCGAATGTTCTGCCTGCAACCTTCTGTATAACGGAGATTCTTCCTGCCCGTACGGATGCCTCGGCTTTGGAGACTGTATGAGGGCCTGCCGTTTCGGCGCAATCACCATTGTCGACGGACTGGCCCATGTGGATCCGGATAAATGCACGGGCTGCGGCGCCTGCAAATCCGTCTGCCCGAAAAAAATCATCTTCCTTTACCGTCTCCGGACCCGTCCGAAACCCATTGTAATGTGCTCCAATCATAAGATTGCGAAGGATACGAGACGGGACTGCACCAAGGGCTGCATCGGCTGCGGAAAATGCGTGAAAGCCTGTCCGAAACAGGCTATTGAAGTCCGGGGAAATGTCGCGAGAGTGGATTATAATCTTTGCGTGGGCTGCGGACTCTGCGCGAAGGACTGTCCGGTCGGCTGCATTGAAATCCCTCCGAAGAAAGAGTAAAGAGCCCCAGGAGCGAAAACATGATATCCAATTACGAGAAAACGCGCGTTTTGATGCAGGAAAAGTTCCTGGAGTATGATCAGGAGAAGATGATTCAGCGGTTTGGCCTGAAAGCGGATGAACGGTATCTGGTTTTTGATTTTCTCGGCGCGGCCTGCCGCGTCGGAAGAAAAGACGGGCTTGTGGAATGCGCGGATCCCGTCACCGGCAATTACCATACCGGATCCTTCGATGAAGCGATGACGGTATATGACCTTCTCTGCTGGTCAAGGGAATACGCGCGCAGCAGCGGGGAGTATGTGAATCTTCACAGCCTGCATAATGCGGCTTCGGCGCCGTCTTCCGGAGGAATGTTTGGAAGAAACGCGCAGGAATTCGCCTGTCGGGAAGAGGAGCTGGCGCATGCGCTTGAGATTCTTGGCGAAGGCCCGGATGTGAAGGGAGACCTTTCGGCAAAAATCCATGTGTTCTATGATATGGACATGCTGCTGCGGTTCTGGCGCGCGGATGAGGACTTTCCTGCAGAGATTCATTTTCTTTTTGACGCGAATGTCCTGCAGTATATGCATTATGAAACCGTCTGGTATGCTGCCTGCGTGATTGTACGGCGGCTGCAGGATCTTATGGGAACAGAGCCGGAAAAAAGAAACAGGTGAGAAAGAACAGGATTCGAAATAAAGCGATCGGAAGAGAGAAGAAATAGTAAGCGTTAAAAGGCCTCCGGGGATCCGGAGGCTGTTTTACTGCGTTTTTCTTGAACGATAAATGAATCAGATGACGTAATTGTCTACCCCCAGATTCCGGCTCTGGTCCAGAATATCCTGGAGCGTAACGTTTTCCAGATATTCGTTGATGACCCGGTTCAGACCTTTCCAGACGGGCAGGGTGGGGCATTCCGTCCGGTGTTCGCATCCGACGGGAGAGTAATCCAGACACGCGACAGGGGCAAGACTTCCTTCCGTCATGGTCAGAATCCTGCGCAGCGTATAGGAGGAGGGCTTTTGCGCCAGCCGATAGCCTCCCTGGGCGCCGCGGTTTGTTACGAGCATGTTTTCGCGATTCAGAAGCGCGACGATCTGTTCCAGGTATTTTTTTGAAATATCCTGCCGCTGGGCAATCTCTTTAAGAGACACAAACCCTTCTTCCTGATGTTCGGCAAGGTCGAGCATCATCCGTATCGCGTATCGTCCTTTGGTGGAAATTCTCATGGCGGTTCCTCTTTCAGTGGATAATTATAATATACTACGGATTTAGTGGGCTTTCAAGAGAAAGACCGTGCCCGGAGCATGGCTGAGGGGAAACAAACCGGTGCGGGGCTGATTTGCCTTTTTGTCAATTTCGGATAAAGATTTGTCAAGGGGGAAAGAATTGAACTTCATATACCTGGCGTGGTAACATCAGAATAGAAAACTTCTATAACACTTTTTCAAAGAGGAGGGTGTTTCATGTCCAGTCAAACCAATCCCGCAAAAGCCGGAGGCATTTCCAGAAAGAGGATCTTCGGTTTCGCAGCAGCTGTTCTACTGATTGCGCTTTTTACGCTGCTTCCTCCCTTTGAAGGCCTGACGGAGCCGGCCATGGCCTCGATCGGGATCTTCCTTGGGGCGATCATTCTGTTTGTCTGCCAGGTCGCGCCGCTTGCGGTATCCTGTCTGACCCTGATGGTGCTGCTGCCGTATTTTAATATTATGCAGCTGTCGGATATTTACGCTCAGTTCGGCGGCACCAGTTTCTTCTTCGTTTTCTTCTGCTTCGGTGTTACGGGAGCTCTGTCCAATACCACGCTCCCCATGAGAATATCCGCATGGATTACGAAGATTTCGAAGGGCAATCCCAAAGCCCTTGTATTCGGCTTCCTCTTCACAGCGACCCTTCTTTCCGGTTTCTTAAGCAACTTCGGAACCCTGATCATGTTCTATGGAATCATTATCATGTTCCTTCGTTCGGCCGGACTGAAACCCGGAGAATCCCGGCTCGGCAAGTGCCTGATGATCGGCCTTCCCTTTGCCTGCGGTAACGGCGGTTTTATTTCTCCCGCCGGTTCTCCCGGAAACCTGATTGCCCAGAGCCTGCTGTCCCAGGCAGGGTTTGACATTACCTTCCTTCAGTGGTTTATCATGTGCATTCCTTTTGCGCTGATCATGTGTCTGCTCGTCTGCATTGCGCTGATTGTGATCTTTAAGCCCGAACCGATGCCCGCTGAAGCGCAGCAGTCGGTTCTCAGCGCGAAAGACAAACTCGGCGCGATGGAAGGCAAGGAAAAGAAAGCCATCGTCATTATCATCGCCACCATTATTCTCTGGTTCGCCGGAACCTGGGTGCCGGTCCTGAATACCACCGTTGTTGCCGGATGCGCGTTCTTCCTGATGTTCATGCCGGGAATTGACCTGATGGACTGGAAGTCCTATGTCCGGGAAGCGGACTGGAACCTGCTGATGATGGTCGGATCCGTTGCCATTACCATGGGATGTGTCAATACCACCGGAGCGATGACCTGGATCGCCGACAAGCTCTTCTCGGGCCTTGGCGGACTGTCCATCTTCCTGGTAATGCTGATTGTCGGCCTCGTGGTCTGCTATCTGCGTGTGCTTATTCCTACCGCTCCTTCCGTTGCCGCGATCTTTGTACCGATTATGATTGGT
>CADBNG010000433.1 GCA_902795985.1 uncultured Lachnospiraceae bacterium | reverse complement strand
TTTTGCTTGCCGTGGGGGCGCAGCTTCTTTCCGCGGCGGATGTTGCTTTTTCCCTGAAGCGAATTCTGGTTCAGATCGGATATCTGATGTTCTGGTACGGTGTCGGCCATGTCTATCATACCCGATGGGAAGAAAAGACGCGCCGCCGGAAAAACAGGCAGGTGCTCCTTCCCGTTGTGGGGGCGGCCCTCCTGCTGCGCCTTTTTTATGATCCGGGAAAAGATGTTACCTCCATCATTTTTACTGGCCGTTTCTATCCCAATATTCCCTATGTCTTTTTCCGTGCGGCGCTGGGGATCGTCTTCTGGCTCCGTGCCTGCCGCATTTTAACGCCATGGCTGAAAAACTGCCGCCCAGTTCTGTATTTTGCCGACCACACCTTTTCTCTCCTCATGCATCAGGGGCTGGCGGGCCTTGCCATCAACGCGGTTATACGCTGTGTCCTCCCTTCGCGGATTGACGACAGCCTGTTTACCAGGCTTATCTGGTATCATTTGAACGTATATCACAATATTTGGACCATTGTATATGTCCTGTGCATCCCGGTAATGATCCTGATCTTGGTATATCTCTACGATCGGGCACGGAAAAAGCTCCGAAAGAGCGCATAGGGGCGGTGTTCGCATGAAAGAAACAGGAGAAATAAAATCGGTTGCCGCCGTTATTGTCACTTACAACCGAAAAGATATGCTTCGAACCTGCGTCCAAAAACTGCTCCGGCAGGAGGGAGCGTCCTGTGACATTCTGGTCATCGACAACGCGGGTACCGACGGAACGGAGGACATGATCCGGGAAAGCTTTTCCGAGCCCGAAGTCCGTTATTTCAACACCGGCGCCAATCTCGGCGGCGCGGGTGGATTTTCCTTTGGGATGCGGAAGGCTGTGGAGATGGGCTATGACTTTATCTGGGCCATGGACGATGACACCTATGCCGAACCCGATGCCCTGAAGGAACTTCTGAAGGCCGACCTCGCCCTGGACGGAAACTACGGCTTCCTCTCGGGTCTGGCCCACTGGACAGACGGCACAGTCTGTATCATGAACCGCCAGCATACATCCCTTCGCGGTTTCCTGACCGATACAGAACAGGGACTTGCACCGGTAATCATGGTGACTTTTGTCTCCTTTTTCGTGAAAACCGAAACCGTTCGGGAATTCGGCCTGCCGATCAAAGAATTTGTGATCTGGTCCGACGATTATGAGTACAGCAGGCGGATTTCCCGGAAGCTGCCCTGTTATGCTGTTCCAAAGAGCCGGGTGGTTCACGCTATGGCGAGCAACCGAAAAGTGGGCATCGAGCATGATACTCCGGACCGCCTCTGGCGATACGAAAAGCTGTACCGCAACGAGGTTTATGTTTACCGACGGGAAGGCCTGAAAGGCATGGCCTTTCTCTTCCTCCGGGTCGGGCTCCATCTTTGCCGTGTTCTGCTGGCTGCCGACGGTATGAAAAAGGAAAAACTGCGGGTGATCATCCGTTCCTTCCGGTCCGGATTTCATTTTCATCCGAAAATTGAGTATGTTGAGTGAAGGAGAGCGTAGGGCTATGAGGAACCGCAATACGGTCCAGACTCTGATTCTGCAGAATGATGACGGCCTGCCGGAAGAACTGTTATGGCGGGGTAATGTCTGCCGGGAGGAAGGAAAACTGACGCTGGAAGAGGGCAGCGAAGTGAGCTTTAACACTTACTTCAACACGTTTTTTGCCGCCCAGTGGAAGGAACTGACCGAGATTCGGAGAGTCTTTTTTCTGCTCAGCCTGCAGGGAAACGGCCGCGTACAGATTTGGCAGGCGGACAGCAGGGGAAAGGAAAAACTGGTGGACGAGATTCCGTTTGCGCTGGAGAAGGAAACGGAAATTTCTGTAGGGAAAGGTTTTTCGCTGAACAGACTGGGCTATGCCTGCTGGCTGAAGGTGGCGGCCGACAGGGGACGTGTCTGCCTCTCTGGTGGGCGTGTAGCCGCCGAGGCGGAACCGCAGCAGGAACTGAACCTTGCCTGCTGTTTCTGCAC